>SKSP01000432.1 GCA_007122945.1 Ilumatobacteraceae bacterium
CGGCGCGCAGCGCCCGACCGACGCCGGGACGGACCACCGGCGCGCCGGGGCGCGTCGCCGCGCCGGCGACCTCGCCGAGGTTGACGCGTCCGGCCTCGTCGAGTTGGCTGCACGCGCCGACGAGCAGCGGGCTGGCCGGGAACCCCTGTTCGGCGAGCTCGATCGCGGGCTCGAGCACCTCGACGAGCGGGAGCTGGCCGAACCGCTCGTGCAGCGCGACCCAGCCGTCGACACAGCCGGGCACGGTCACCGATCGGACGTCGTGACGGAACGGCATCGCGGTGAGACCGTCGGCGCGCAGGGCGTCCGCATCGACGCCGGACCCGGCCCGTCCGCTGGCGTCGAGACCGATGACCGAGCGCCCCGTGTGGACGAGCGCGAACAGGTCACCCCCCATCCCGCACAGGTGGGGGCCGGTCACCGCGATCGCAGCGTTGGCGGCGATCGCCGCGTCGACCGCGTTGCCGCCGCGCCACAGGGTGAGGACCCCGGCCTGGGAGGCGAGTTGGTCCGCGGTGGCCACGCACCCACGGCGGCCGCGGGTCGAACCGAAGGGAAAGGCGTCCGGGGGACTGGTGACCATGGCGGCACGCTACGTCGTACGCTCGGCGGGATGGATGTCCGGCGCCATCTCCCGAGCGTGCTGGTGACGGTCGGTGCGCTCGTCGCTGTGGTCGGATCGTTCCGTCCGTGGCTCGCGTCCGGGACGGCCGAGCGGTCGAGTTACGACCTGCTCGGCGTGGTCGATCGACTCGGGTGGTCGGGAGCCGGCTCCCCGTGGTGGTTGGTGGTGTCCTGGCCGGCGATGCCGCTGGTGCTCGCCGTGGCCACCGCGGCGACGTGGTGGCGCCGCCGGGTGCCGATGTTCGCGGCCGGCACCGTCGGCGTGGCGTACATCGCCGCCGTCGCCGGCGCAGTGCTCGTCGCGCCGGGTGACGGCTTCGTTCGGGTCCTGCCCGGCCCGGCGATCACGCTGGCGGGTGGCCTGCTGGTCGCGGTCGGACTGATGGTGGAGGCGGTCAGCAGCGCCCGCAGGCGGGCGTCGATGAGCTCGCTCTCCACCCAGAGCTCCGCCGATCGGAGGTCCGCGTCGGTGACGCGCGGCAGGTAGGTGACCCGGACCGGTTCGGCGCGTGGCGCGGGGTCCCGATCGGGTGGTCCGACCTCGTCCCGACGCGGCCACAGCACGAGCGCGACGGCGATCCCGAGGATCAGTGCGACGGGCGTCCCCGATCCGGCCAGCCCGCCCGCTCGGGGGATCCGCAACACGGGCGTCCCGACGACGTGCTCGTCGCGGACCCGCCACTGGTCGGCCGTGTCGCGGTTGTCGCCCTGCGTCACCCAGCTCCCGTCGGTGCGCCGGTCGACGATGCGGTGGATCACGAGGGTGCCCGCCGCCGTCCCGTCCGGCACGGTGAACACCACGACGTCGCCGACGGCCGGGGCACCGGTGCTCCGCGCCAGCACGAGGTCGCCCAGGTCGTAGGTCGGTTCCATCGATGCCCCGGTGACCGTCACCCACGTGGTGGCGCCGCCGAGGCTCGACGGCCACAGCAGGATCGTCAGCGCGACGATCCCCGCCGTCAGCGCCGCCGACAGGGTGCCGGGGACCCAGCGCCGCGCCCGGCTCATCCGGCCACCACCGAGAACGACCCGAACTCGGCCGGGGGCCCCTGCGCCTTCCAGAGCCCCGCTCCGGCGCCGGACAACAGACCGTCACGGGCGGGGAGCAGCGTGTGCTCGATGACGGGGACGCCGTCGATCGACACGGTGACGTCGGCGCCCGAGCGCGTGACCGCCACGAGCTGCGGCGAGCCGACGGGGATGCCGTTCACCGACGCGAGCGAGATCGTCGTGTTCCCGACGACGAGGTCGAGGTGCAGCCGCCCCGATCCGCGCACGTAGCCGACCAGGTGGGCCGGCCCCGCCGCCGTGGTCGTGTACGAGTGCACCACGCCGCCGCGCCGGTTGTTGGCGTGTCCGTCGAGCAGCTCGGCCGACACGGTGACCTGGTTCGACGCGAGCCCGTCGACGAGCGCGACCCCCACCGGTCCGGTCGCCCGGGCGACACCGTCGCTCACGCTCCAGTTGCCGCTCGGCGTCGACCACGTGTTGCCGCACCCGTCGTCGCGGCCGTCGAGCGCGCCCGGGTGGTCCTCGAACTCGTCGCAGCCGAGGCCGGCGGGAGGCGGGGAAGGTGGGTCGGGGAGGTCCACCTCGGCGGGTCCGCCGAACACCGCCAGGGTCGACACCCGCAACCCGCCCAGCGTCGCCGCGTGGGCCGCCGACGCGAGGACGGTGCCGGCCACGATCAACGTGACCGACACCATCGACACGCGCCGGGGATGACGACGACCCGTCCGCCGTGCCATCGTCATCCGCCGCCGTCCGCCGCTGTCCGTCGCCGTCGGGATCAGCCCGAGACGACCAGGGAGACGTGGTACACGTCCTCCGCCGGCTGGTCGTCGCCGGAGACGCTGAACGCGCCGGCGTCGAGTGACACCGTCCCGGTCTGGGTCGTGAGCACGTCGTCGTTCTCATCGAACAACGTGAGCTCGAAGTCCTTGCCGTCGCAGTCGCTGTCGACGTCGCTGACGACCACCTCGTCGACCACGTAGGTGGTGCCGTCGAGGGTCACCTCGAAGTCGATGTCGACGCCGTCGTCGTTGCACGAGGTGACCTCGTCGTCGCCCGAGCCGAGCGTGCCGACGTTCAGTGCGCCGAGGGTGGCCGCCGAGGCGCCGACGATGCCGGTGACGGCGAGGCCGGCGAGCACCGCCAGCGACGCACGACGGGTCTTGCGTGTGTTCTTCATGTGAGGCTTCCTTCCGCCCTGGGTGCGCACCCACCGTGAGCACGCTGCACCACCCATCGGTGGTGCACCTGCACTACTGAAGAAATTGTTGTTGAAGGTGCACCAGGAAACATGTCGCCCGACCGCGACGAGTGTTCACCTGGTCAGGAGAACCACGTACCGCGCGCGGTGAGCACGTCGCGGAGCACCACCGGGGTGTCGGTCATGATCCCGTCGACGCCGAGGTCGAGCAGCCGGGTCATCTCGACCGGGTCGTCGATCGTCCACACGTGGACGGGCACCCCGACCGCGTGCGCCCGGCGGACGAACCGGGCGTCGGTCACCGGCACGCGTCCGTGCCGCACCGGCACCTGGGCGACCGCGTGGTGCCCGTTCGACCGCTGCCACGGGTTCGCGCCGGTCAGCTTCAGGATCGCGACCCGGACCGGGCCCATGCTGGTGAGCGCTCCGTCGCCGAGCTCGCGGTGCAACCGGTCGAGCCGGCGGTCGGAGAACGCACCGAGGCACAGCCGGTCGAGCAACCGGTGCCGGCGGACGGCGCTGACCAGCGCCGGGACGGCCGCATCGGTCTTGCAGTCGATGTTCCAGCGCGCCACGGGGAACGCCTCGACGAGGTCGTCGAGGCGCGGGATCGGCTCGCGCCCGTCCACCCTCGCCGCGGCGACCTCGCTCCACGGCAACTCCGAGATCCGGCCGGGACGGCCGCACGTGCGGGCCAGGTCGTCGTCGTGGAACGCCACGAGGACACCGTCGGCGGTCACGTGGACGTCGGTCTCCAGGTAGGTGTACCCGAGCGCGACCGCGCGCTCGAACGCCGGCAACGTGTTCTCCGGCGCCTCGCTCGCACCGCCCCGGTGGGCGAACGGGATCGGTCCGGGCCAGTCGAGGAACGGGTGCTCGGGGAGGCGGGATCGTGGGGCCACGACCGCCAAGTATCGTCCGCGCCATGCCCGACGTGCGCACCGTCCCCATCGCCGGATCCCGGCACCGCTCCGACGAGTCGATCGAGGTCCGGTCGCCGTACGACGGTTCCCCGGTCGGCGCCGTACCGGCCTGCACGGCCGCCGACGTGGACCGAGCGGTCGCCTCGGCGCGCACGGTGCTGGCCGATCCGCTCCCGCCGTGGCGGCGCGCCGAGATCCTCGACACCGCCGCCCGCCTCGTGGCCGAGCGTCGGGACCACTTCGCCGAGGTGATCGCCCGTGAGGCGGCCAAGCCGATCCGCACGGCGCGCGTGGAGGCCGAACGGGCGGTGTCGACGTTCCAGTTCGCGGCCGCGGAGGCGCGCACCCTCGCCGGCGAGGTCGTACCGCTCGACGCGGCCGCGGCGGGGGAGGGCAAGATCGGGTTCACGATGCGGGTCCCCAGGGGTGTGGTCGGGGCGATCTCGCCGTTCAACTTCCCGCTGAACCTCGTCGCGCACAAGCTCGCGCCGGCGATCGCGGCCGGGTGTCCCGTGGTGCTCAAGCCCGCGAGCCAGACCCCGTTCTCCGCGATCGTGCTGGCCGAGATGCTGCTCGACGACTGCGGTCTCCCCGCCGAGTACCTGCACGTCGTGACCGGCGGGGGTTCGACGGTCGGCAACGCGCTCGTCGACCACCCCGACGTGGCGCTGATCACGTTCACCGGGTCTCCCGAGGTCGGGTGGGGGATCCGCGGCCGCGCTCCCCGCAAGCACGTCGGGCTCGAGCTCGGCAACAACTCACCGGTGATCATCGCCGCCGACGGCGACTGGCGCTCGGCCGCCGCGAAGATCAAGGTGGCGGGGTTCAGCTACGCCGGGCAGAGCTGCATCTCGACCCAGCGGATCTACGTCCACCGGTCGCTCACCGACGACTTCACCGCCGAGCTGGTCGGCCACGTCGAGGGGCTCGTGGTGGGCGATCCGATGGACGAGGCGACCGACGTCTCGGCGCTGATCTCGGGCGACGAACGCGATCGCGTGGTGGCGTGGATCGAGGAGGCGGTCGCCGCCGGCGCGACGGTGGCGACCGGCGGGACCGTCGACGACGACGGGGTGTTGGCACCCACCGTGCTCACCGATGTCGATCGCTCGATGAAGGTCTGCACCGAGGAGGTGTTCGGTCCCGTGGTCGCGATCGACCGCTTCGACGACATCGGCGACGCGCTCGGCGCGGCGAACGACTCGCGGTACGGCCTGCAGGCCGGTGTGTTCACGAGCGACGTGGCGACCGCGATGCGGGCGTTCCGCACCCTCGACTACGGCGGGGTGCTCGTCAACGAGGTGCCGACGTGGCGAGCCGACCAGCAGCCGTACGGTGGCGTCCGCGACAGCGGCAACACGCGGGAGGGTCCCGCCTACGCCGTGCGCGAGATGACCGAGGTCCGCTTCTGCGTCCTGTCGACGTGAACCCTTGAACGGATCGGGGGCTGAACGGATCGGGGGCTCAGATCGAGCGGCCGGCGGCCTTCCAGTACTCGTCTTTCAGGATGCGCTTGTAGAGCTTGCCGGTCGGGTGGCGGGGGAGCTCGGGGCGGAAGTCGATCGAGCGCGGGCACTTGACGTCCGCGAGCTGGCTCCGGCAGAAGCGGATCAGCTCGCTCGCGAGCTCCTCGGCGGCCGCGTCGTCGGCGGGCAGCTCGCGGGGTTGCACGACGGCTTTGACCTCCTCGCCGAAGTCGTCGTTCGGCACCCCGAACACGGCGACGTCGATCACCTTCGGGTGGGTGACGAGGACGTTCTCGGCCTCCTGGGGGTAGATGTTCACGCCGCCGGAGATGATCATGTAGGCCTTCCGGTCGGTGAGGTACAAGAACCCGTCCTCGTCGACGTAGCCGACGTCGCCGAGCGTGCTCCACCCCTTCGGGTGCCGGGAGCTCTTCGTCTTCTCCGGGTCGTTGTGGTACTCGAACTGGGCCTCGCTCTCGAAGTAGATCGTGCCGCTCTCGCCCTGGGGCACCTCCTCGCCGGTCTCGTCGCAGATGTGCAGCGTGCAGTTGATCGGCATGCCGACGGTCCCCTCGTGGGCCAGCCACATGTCGCTGTTGCAGTACACGAAGCCGTTGCCCTCGGTGCCGGCGTAGTACTCGTGGATCACCGGTCCGAACCACTCGATCATCTGCTTCTTGACCGGCACGGGACACGGCGCCGCGGCATGGATCACGGCCTTCAGCGACGAGACGTCGTACTTCTCTCGTGTGGCCGGGTCGAGCTTGAGCATCCGGACGAACATGGTCGGCACGACCTGGCTGTGGGTGATCGAGTGCTGCTCGACCGCCGCCAGGTAGGCCTCGGCGTCGAAGTGCTCCATCGCCACGACCGTGCCGCCGAGGCTGTGGGCGGCCATGCAGAACCGCAACGGGGCGGCGTGGTACATCGGCGCCGGGGAGAGGTACGTGGAGTTCTCGTCGAACCCGAACAGCAGCTGCAGGAGCGGGACGATGGGCCCGGGCGATGTCTCGAGCGGTTCCTCGACGAATTCGCGCAGCACGCCCTTGGGCTGGCCGGTCGTGCCGGAGGAGTACAGCATGTCCATCCCGGCGACCCGGTCGGCGAGCGGATCGGCCGACTGCGCGGCGACGGCGGCCTCGTAGCTGTCGTGGCCCTCGATCGTGTCGTCGAGCATCAGCCGCAGTTCGACTCCCGGGGTGTCGGCCACGATCTCGGC
>SKSP01000139.1 GCA_007122945.1 Ilumatobacteraceae bacterium
ACGATGGCGAACACGATGGCGGACACGATGACGGACACGATGACGGACACGACGATCCCCCGACCGACGACGGTGTTGTGCGACCTGGACGGTGTCGTGTGGCTCGCCCGTCGGGCGATCGACGGGGCCCCGGCCGCGGTCGCGCGGCTGCGGGAGCTCGGGTGCCGAGTGGTGTTCGTGACGAACAACTCGGCCGACCCGATCGCCGAGCAGGAGGCCGCGCTCGCTGCGATCGGGGTCCCCGCGGTGGGTGACGTGGTGACCTCGGCGATGGCGGCCGCCCGATCGGTGGCTCCGGGAGAACGCGTCCACGTGTGCGGTGGGACCGGGATCGTCGAGGCGATGACCCGGCGAGGAGCGATCGTCCTCGACGGTGACGCACCAGGTGACCGCGACGCGGTCGTCGTCGGTCTCGACCGGGCCTTCGACTACTCGCGGCTGTCGACCGCTTCGGCGTACGTCCGGAACGGGGCCCGACTGGTCGCGACGAACGACGACGCGACGTATCCGACACCGGACGGACCGATCCCGGGCGGTGGGGCCATCGTGGCCGCGGTGGCGACGGCTGCCGGGGTGACGCCGATCGTCGCCGGCAAGCCCCACCCGCCGATGGTCGAGGCCGTGGTGGCGATGGTCGGCGATCTCGATCCGGCCACCACCTTGGTGGTCGGCGATCGGCCGTCGACCGACGGGGCGTTCGCCCGGACGATCGGATGCGCGTTCGCGCTCGTACGGTCCGGCGTCACCACGGCCGGTGCGCGCCCCGAGTTCCCCGCCGGGGTCGCGTGCCGGCTCGACGTGCCCGACCTCGCCGCGGTGGCCGCAGCGATCGAGGGCGAGCACGGATGACCGACGGATCTGCCGATCCGTCCGACCCACCGTCACAGAACCGGTACAGTGCCGCGATGGCGAACTCCACGATCGAGAAGCTCATCGATGCCGGCATCCAGTTCACGGAGATGTCGAAGAAGCAGGCCGACGCGTTCGTGTCGAAGCTGGTGAAAGCCGGCGACCTGCAACGCCAGGAGGCCGAACGCATCACCCAGCTGCTCGTCGACCGCGGGCGCGAGACGTCCGAGCGCGTCAGCAGCCTCGTCCGAGCCGAGGTCGAGCGCGAGTCGGCGTGGTTGAACGACCGTTTCGACGAGCTCGAGCGTCAGGTCGAGGACCTGGCCACCCGCGTCGGGGCTCCGGTGCCGACCCGTGGCAAGAAGCGTGCCGCCAAGAAGTCCGCCGCCAAGAAGAAGGCACCGGCCAAGAAGTCCGCCGCCAAGAAGAAGGCACCGGCCAAGAAGCGTGCCGCCAAGAAGTCCGCGGCCAAGAAGCGTGCCGCCAAGAAGTCCGCGGCCAAGAAGTCCGCTGCCGTCGGTTCGTCCGGCGTGCGCAGGGTGAGCACCAGCCGCGGTTCCTGACGCGGCGCCGCTGGTCGTGGTCGTTCGCCGGCGACTCGACGCCGAGCTCGCCCGTCGGGGTCTCGTCGCGAGCCGGACCGAGGCCCAGCAGCTGATCGACGAGCGTCGGGTCCTGGTCGCCGGCACGCTCGCCCAGAAGGCCGCGCGTCAGGTCGCGCCGGACGAACCGCTCGAGGTGCTGGGGCCGCCGGCCCGTTTCGTCGGCCGCGGTGGTCACAAGCTCGAGCACGCACTCGAGACGTTCGGCATCGACGTCGCCGGCTTGCGGGTGCTCGACGCCGGTGCCTCGACGGGTGGCTTCACCGACTGCCTGCTGCAGCGGGGCGCTCGCGAGGTCGTGGCCGTCGACGTGGGCCACGGCCAGCTGCACGAGCGCCTGGTCGGTCACCCCGCGGTGGTGAACCTCGAACGGACGAACGTGCGCACCCTCGACGTCGAGACGATCGGCGGCCCCGTCGACGCGGTCGTCGCCGACCTGTCGTTCATCTCGCTCCGGCTGGTGGTGGGCGCGTTCGTCCGTGTGTGCGAACCTGGGGGTCCGATGGTGCTGCTCGTCAAGCCCCAGTTCGAGGCCGGTCGTGCCGAGGTCAGCCGGGGTCGCGGCGTCATCGACGATCCCGCCGTGTGGGCGCGCGTCCGCGACGAGATCACCGCGGCGCTGGCCGCGGCGGCGTGCGAGGTGCGCGGCTGGACCGACTCGCCGTTGCTCGGTGCCGACGGCAACCGGGAGTTCCTCGTCCACGCGAGCGCGCCGGCGAGGGCCACGACGTGACCGGCGTCGTGATCGTCGCCCACCACGACCGGGGGGCCGCCGGTGAGCTCGCCACGCGCACGGCCGACTGGCTGTGCGCCCAGGGCCACGACGTCTGGATGGTGCCAGAGGACGCGGCCGCGCTCGACACCGGCGAACTGTCGTCCGAGCGCCCGCCCGCCGCCGCGGACCTCGTCCTCAGCCTCGGCGGCGACGGCACGATGCTGCGCGCCGTCCACCTGCTCGACGGCGCCCCGGTGCCCCTGCTCGGGGTCAACCTCGGGTGGTTGGGGTACCTGAGCGAGGTGGAGGCGGACCAGCTCCCCGACGCACTCGCCCGCTTCGCGGCCGGCCCCGCCGAGGGGCGTTGGCACCTCGACGAGCGGATGATGCTCGATGTCGCCGTCCGGCGTGGCGACGGCTCGGAGGTCGGTCGCTGGCGGGCGCTCAACGAGGGGGTGGTCGAGAAGCGCGAGTCCGGTCACACGGTCCGGCTGCTGGTTCGGATCGACGGTGAACCGTTCACGTCATACGCCGCCGACGGGATGATCGTGTCGACGCCGACGGGCTCGACGGCCTACTCGCTGTCCGCCCGCGGGCCGATCGTGTCGCCCCGTCACCGTGCCCTGCTCGTCACGCCGGTCGCTCCGCACATGCTCTTCGACCGCAGCCTCGTGCTCGATCCGACCGAGCACGTCGAGGTCGAGGTGATCGGACACCGCGCCGCGGAGCTGGCGGTCGACGGCCAGCGCGTCGCGTCGCTCACCGAGGGGCACCTCGTGTCGTACCGGCCGTCCGCGTCGACCGCCCGCTTCGTGCGCTTCGGTGAATGGCACTACCACCAGATCCTGCGGGCCAAGTTCGGGCTCGCGGACCGGTAGGGGCCGACGCCGTGCTCGTCGAGCTGCACATCGAGGGCCTCGGGGTGATCGAACGCGTCGAGCTGGTGCTCGGCGAGGGGCTGACGGCGTTGACGGGGGAGACCGGAGCCGGCAAGACGATGCTGGTCGAGGCGATCGAGCTGCTGGTCGGTGGGCGGGCGGACGCCTCGATGGTGCGTCCGGGCGCCGCCGAGGCGCGCGTCGACGGCCGCTTCGTCGTCACCCAGGGTGATGACGAGAGCGAGGTGGTGCTCACCCGCGTCGTACCGGCCGACGGTCGTTCCCGCGCCTACGTGAACGGCCGGTTGTCGACCGTCACCTCGCTCGCCGAGATCGCCGCACCGCTCGTCGATCTGCACGGTCAGCACGCCCACCAGAGCCTCCTGGCCGCCGCGACCCAGCGGGCCGCGCTCGACCGCTTCGCGGGGATCGATCTCGGACCGCTGCGGGCCACGAGGGCCCGGCTGACCGAGCTCGACGCCGAGCTGGCGACGTTGGGCGGCGACGAACGTGCCCGGGCGCGCGAGATCGATCTCCTCCGGTTCCAGGTCGACGAGCTCGACCGGGCGGGGCTCGGCGACCCCGACGAGGACGTCCGGTTGGCCGAGGAGGAGGCGGTCCTGGCCGACGCCGTCGCCCATCGGGAGGCGGGCGTACAGGCACTCGGTCTGCTGACCGACGACGAGGCCGGGCGCGACCTGCTGGGGCGCGCCGTCGCGGCGCTCGCCGGGCGCAGCCCGTACGGCGAGCTCGAGGAGCGACTCGCGGCGGCCCTCGCCGAGCTGGACGACCTCGCGGTCGAGCTCCGGTCGGTGAGCGAGACGATCGAGGAGGACCCGGCTCGCCTGGAGAGCATCCGCGAGCGCCGTCAGCTGCTGCGCGACCTGGGTCGCAAGTACGGCGACGACCTCGCCGAGGTGATGGCGTACCACCGCGACGCCGAGGACCGTCTGCGCGCCCTCGAGGGGTTCGAGCAGCGGGCCGCCGAACTGGAGGCCGAGCGGTCCGCGGCGGCGGCCGAGGAGCGCGACGCCGCTCGGGCGGTCGGTGAACGCCGACGGGCGGCCGCACCGCAGCTCGCCGCGCTGGTCGAGCGGCGGTTGGCCGACCTGGCGATGGACCGCGCCGCGATCGCGATCGAGGTGGGTGACGGCCCCGACGACGAGTCCGGCGAGCGGGTTCAGTTCCTCCTCGCGGCCAACCCCGGCAGCCCGCTGCTGCCGCTCACCCGGGTCGCGTCGGGGGGCGAGTTGGCCCGCGCCATGCTCGCGCTCCGGCTGGCCCTCACCGTCGAGATCCCCACCGAAGCGGATCCTGGCGACCATCGTACGCTGGTGTTCGACGAGGTCGACGCCGGGATCGGTGGCGCGGCGGCGGTCGCCGTCGGTGCCGCCCTCGCCGATCTGGGCGAACACCACCAGGTGCTCGTGGTGACCCACCTGCCCCAGGTCGCCGCACTCGCTGATCGACAGGTCGTCGTGACCAAGCACGTGCGGGACGGGTCGACCGTGGCCGAGGTGCGCGAGGTCGGCGGTGACGACCGGGTGGGGGAGTTGGCCCGCATGCTGTCGGGCGACGACGGCGACGTCTCGCGCGAGCACGCCCGGAGCCTGCTGGGGCGTCGGACGTGATCCGTCACCGGGTGCCGGTCGGCGGGTAGGGTGAGGCCCCGATGCCGAAGCACATCTTCGTGACGGGTGGGGTGGCCAGCTCACTCGGGAAGGGTCTCACCGCCTCCTCGCTCGGGCGGCTGCTGAAGGCCCGGGGCCTCCGGGTCACGTTGCAGAAGCTGGACCCGTACATCAACGTCGACCCGGGCACGATGAACCCGTACGAGCACGGGGAGGTGTTCGTGACCGACGACGGTGGCGAGACCGACCTCGACCTCGGCCACTACGAGCGGTTCATCGACGAGAACCTGTCGCGGAACTCCAACGCCACCACCGGCTCGATCTACCAGGCGGTGCTGGCCGCCGAGCGGCGCGGCGACTACCTCGGCAAGACGGTGCAGGTGATCCCGCACATCACCGACGAGATCAAGCGGCGCATCGCCCGCTTGGCCACCGACGACGTCGACGTCGTGATCACCGAGGTCGGCGGCACGGTGGGCGACATCGAGATCCTCCCGTTCCTCGAGGCCATCCGCCAGTACCGCAAGGATGCTGGCCGCGACAACGTGTGCTACGTGCACGTGACGCTCGTCCCGTTCATCGGGCCGTCGGGCGAGCAGAAGACCAAGCCGACCCAGCACTCGGTGACCGAGCTGCGCAGCCGCGGCATCCAGCCCGACCTGATCGTGTGCCGCAGCGAGGAACCGCTGAGCGACGAGCTGCGCAACAAGATCTCCAACCTGTGCGACGTCGACGAACGCGCCGTCGTGAACGCGGCCGACGCGCGCAACATCTACGAGCTGCCGCTCATCTTCCACGACGAGGGGCTCGACGACGTCGTCTGCGAGGTGCTCCGACTCGAATCGCACGACGTCGACCTGTCGTCGTGGGAGCGCGTCGTCCGGCGCGTGGAGGACGCGACCGAACCCGTCCGGATCGGCCTGATCGGCAAGTACGTCCAGCTCGCGGATGCCTATCTGTCGGTCGTCGAGAGCCTCAAGCACGCCGGGTTCCACCACGGCGCCGAGGTCGAGATCGTGTGGATCCAGGCGGAGGACGTGGAGGGACTGCTCGCCGCCGATCGCCTCGCCCACCTCGACGGCATCGTGATCCCCGGTGGCTTCGGCGCCCGCGGGGTCGAGGGCAAGATCGCCGCCGCGCGCTACGCCCGCGAGGAGGGCGTCCCGTGTCTGGGGCTGTGCCTGGGCCTGCAGGCGATGACCATCGAGTTCGCCCGGAACGTGCTCGGCCTCGCGGGCGCCAACTCGACCGAGTTCGACCCGACGACCAGGCATCCGGTGATCGACCTGATGATCGACCAGCGCTCGATCACCGACAAGGGTGGCACGATGCGCCTCGGCGCGTACTACGCGGTGCTCACGCCGGGCACCAAGGTCTCCGAGGCGTACGGCGAACCGGTGGTCAGCGAGCGGCATCGCCACCGGTACGAGTTCAACTCGAACTACCGCGCCCGCGTCGAGGAGGCGGGGCTGGTGTGCAGCGGGACCTCGCCCGACAAGCGGTTGGTCGAGTTCGTCGAGCTGGCCGACCACCCGTTCTGGGTCGCCACCCAGGCGCACCCGGAGTTCAAGAGCCGGCCGGACCGCCCGCACCCGCTGTTCCGCGAGCTGGTCGCGGCGGCGCTCGACCGTCGGCGCGCCGATGCGCCGACGCCCGATCCGGTCCCGGCCAGCTCCTGAGACGGGCCGACGGGTGACCGGTTTCGACCGCACCGCCGAGCGCGAGGTCCACCGGGGTCACGTGTGGCGGGTCGTCGTGGCCGACTTCGTCGCTCCCGACGGCGCCCGGTTCGAGCGCGACATCGTCCGTTCGCCCGGCGCGGTGGCCGTCGTGCCGTTGCTGTTCGACCCGGAGGGGAACCCGTCGGTCGTGCTCGTGGAGCAGTTCCGGTCACCGTACGAGGCGCTGCTCGTCGAGATCCCCGCGGGCATGCGCGACGTCGAGGGTGAGCCCACCGACGTCACGGCCGAACGCGAGCTGCGCGAGGAGGTCGGTCTCGCACCCGGTCGGCTGGTGCACCTGTTCGACCTGTACCCCTCCCCGGGGATGACCGATCAGGTCACGACGATCTACCTGGCGACCGACTGTGCGCCGGTCGAGCGCGAGCTGCACGGCCCCGAGGAGGAGCACTCGTCGGTCCTCCACGTACCCCTCGACGACGCCCTGGTGATGATCGACGCCGGCCGCATCCGGGACGCCAAGACGATCGCCGGGTTGTTCGCGGCCGAACGGACGCTGCGTTCCAGCGACCGGGACCCGGATTGACGGAGATGGTCGAGCGGTCCACCGCGGCGCAGCTCCCGCTCGAGGTGACCGAGTTCTTGTCCTGGATGGTCGCCGAGCGCGGTCGGTCGGCGAACACCGTCGCCGCCTACGAGCGCGACCTCATCGGCTACGTGACGTGGCTCGGTCGGCGCGGCCGATCCGTGCTCGACGTGCCGAGCGACGTCGTGGTCGAGTTCGTCGCCGAGCGCCGGGCGGGGGAGTCCGCGCCGTCGACCGTCGCCCGGCAGCTGGCGGCGATCCGGATGCTGCACCGTCACCTCGCCGTCGAACAGGTGCGGCCCGACGACCCGACGACCGACCTCGACGGTCTCCGGGTGCCCGCCGGTCTGCCGAAGCCGCTCACCGAGGCAGAGGTCACCTCCCTGCTCGACGCCGTCGTCGGGGCGGGTCCCCTCGAGCGTCGCGATCGGGCCCTGCTCGAGTTGCTCTACGCCACGGGCGCCCGGATCTCGGAGGTCGTCGGGTTGTCGATGGGCGACATCGACTTCGATGCCGGTCTCGTCCGTCTGTACGGCAAGGGGGCCAAGGAGCGCATCGTGCCGTTCGGCGGCGCTGCCGGTCGGGCGCTCGACGAGTGGTTCGTCGCCGACGGACGTGCCGCGCTCGTTCCGACGCGTTGGCGACGTCGCGGCGACGCCGAGGCGGTGTTCCTCAACCGTCGCGGTGGTCGGCTCACCCGCCAGGCCGCCTGGCTGGTGGTGCGCAAGTACGGCGAGCGGGCGGGCATCACCTCGCCGCTGTCGCCGCACGTGCTGCGGCACTCGTGCGCCACCCACCTGCTCGACCACGGCGCCGACCTGCGGGTGGTGCAGGAGTTGCTCGGCCACGCGTCGATCTCGACGACCCAGGTGTACACCCGGGTCAGCCAGGAGCGGCTCTGGGAGGTCTACCGGACCGCCCACCCACGCGCGGTGCACCGATGACGCTGATGCGGTGGATCGCCCGCCTCCCGGTGGCGGCCGCCCACCTGGCGGCCCGGTTCGCGACGTCGCTGTCGCCGCGCCCGCCCGCCGTGACCGACGAGGTGTGGGCCGAGGACCACCTGACGTCGGCCGAGCTCGGGCTGTGGCGCCGGCTCCCGAACCCGGATCGTCGGCACTCGATCGCGGTCGCCCGCCGGTTCGCGACCCGGCGCCCGGCGGCACCGCGCGCGGAGGTCGCCGGTGCGCTGTTGCACGACGTCGGCAAGGTGGAGTGCCACCTCGGCACGTTCGGCCGCGTGGTCGCGACCCTGGTGGGTCCGCGCACGGCGCGCTTTCGCGCCTATCACGACCACGAGGCGATCGGCGCCGAGCTGCTCGCCGCCGCCGGTTCCGACCCGGTCACGGTGCAGCTCGTCGCCGGCGCCGGCCCCGCGTTCACCACCCTGGCCTCGGTCGACCACGCCTGACGACCGACTGGTCGCGAGTCGTGACGAGGGTCCGCCGAAGAGGGACCTTGGCCCCTGCCCAACGGACCGGCGGCGTTGGACGATGGAACTGTCCCGGGAAGGAGCCCCATGCCCAGGTCCGACCAGCGCCGACCCCCACCACTGCCGCCACCGCCCGCCCCGCCGCGCTCCCCCCAGGGTTCCTCGCCGGGATCCTCCCCCGACGCGTGGGGCGGCGGCGGCTGGCGGGGCGCGCGGATCTGGATCGTCGTCGTCCTCGCGGCGCTCGCGATGTTGGTGCTGATGTGGACCGTGTCGCCCCCGGAGCCGGCCGAGGAGATCACCTACTCCACCCTTCGCGAGCAGGTACCGACCGGCGAGATCGAGGCGGTCGAGATCCAGATCGGCAGCGGACGCATCGAGGTGCAGCGGCCGGACGGTACGACGTTCACCGTGCAGGGCCCGGCCGGCGGACCGCCCGAGGCGGACGTGGCGCTTTTCGACGAGCACGGGATCCGACGTGACTACGTCGCCGACGACGGCACCGGCTGGCTCGGGACCCTGCTGGTCATGATGCTGCCCGTCACCTTGCTCGTCGCCGCCCTGGTGTTCCTCAGCCGCCGTACCGAGCAGCGGTTGGGAGGGATGTCGACGTTCGGGCGCAGCAAGGCTCGGGTCCGCGTCGGGCAACGGTCCGACGTCGCGTTCGCGGACATCGCCGGGTACGAGGGCGTGAAGGAGGAGATCGGCGAGGTGGTCGGCTTCCTGCGTGACCGGGGCGAGTTCGGACGGGTCGGGGCGCGCATCCCCAAGGGCCTCCTCCTCGTCGGCCCCCCGGGCACCGGCAAGACGCTGTTCGCGCGGGCGATCGCCGGGGAGGCCGGGGTGCCGTTCATCTCGATCACCGGCTCGGAGTTCCTGGAGATGTTCGTCGGCGTCGGCGCGGCGCGGGTGCGCGACCTGTTCGAGACCGCCCGGAGGCAGCGACCGTGCATCGTGTTCGTCGACGAGATCGATGCGATCGGCCGCAAGCGCGGCGCAGGGGTCGGCGGAGGACACGACGAGCGCGAGCAGGCGCTGAACCAACTGCTCGCCGAGCTCGACGGCTTCGAACCGACCGAGGGGATCGTCGTGCTCGCCGCCACCAACCGGCCCGACATCCTCGACCCCGCGCTGCTGCGGGCCGGCCGGTTCGACCGCCAGATCGTGATCCCGCTCCCGACCCAGGACGAGCGCGCGGCCATCTTGGGCGTCCACTGTCGTGACAAGCCCCTCGGCGACGACGTCGATCTCGAGCTGCTCGCGAGGGGAACCCCGGGGATGAGTGGCGCGGAGCTGGCCAACCTGGTCAACGAGGCCGCCCTGACCGCCGCGCGCCGTCGCGCCGACCGCATCTCGGCGGCGGATCTCGACGCCGCGCGCGACCGCGTCCTGATGGGGATCCGACGGACCTCGCTCGCGCTCAGCGACGACGAACGGCAGGTGATCGCGCACCACGAGGCGGGACACGCGGTCCTCGCGCATCTGCTCCCGCACGCCGATCCGGTCCACAAGGTGACGATCCTCCCGACCGGCATGGCCCTCGGCGTGACGCACCAGCTGCCGGTCCGCGACCGGTTCCTCCAACAGCGCCCCCAGCTCGACGACGCGCTCGCCGTCCGGCTGGGCGGCCGGGCCGCCGAGCTGCTGGTCTTCGGTGTCACGTCGTCGGGCGCCCAGGACGATCTGCTGTCGGCGACGGCGTTGGCCCGCACGATGGTCCGCGAGTGGGGGATGTCGGATGCCATCGGTCACATGGCGTGGGGATCCCGAGGTGCTGTGTTCCTCGGCGAGGACCTCGTGCACACCCGGGACTACTCCGACGAGACCGCGCGCCTCATCGACACCGAGACGTCGCGCATCCTCGAGGAGCAGGCCCGCCGCGCCCGGACGGTCCTGGACCAGCACCGCGATGCGTTCGCGGCGGTCGCCGCCGCCCTGATCGAACGCGAGACGCTGAGCGGCGACGAGATCGAGGTGATCGTGGAGCGGACCGGTGGCGGCCCGCGGCTCGTGCTCGAACAACCGACACCGATGATGACAGGAGGACGGACATGCGAGACGGTCTGATCGTGGGGTTCGACGGCTCGACGTCGTCGCGGCGCGCACTGGAGTGGGCGGGCGCGGTCGCCCGGGCCCGTGGGGTGGGGCTCCAGGTGGTCACCGCCTGGAAGTACCCGGCCATGGCGGGCGGGCCGCTCGGGCCGAGCGAGCTGTCGTCACCCGAGGAGATGGAACGGTCGGTCCGCGAGAGCGCGGCATCGATCGTCGCCGAGCTCGGCGACGAGCTGCCGGCGGAGGTGGAGATCCACGTCGGTGGCGGCCCTGCCGCCAGCGTGCTGCTGCGGGCCGCCGCGAAGGTGCTGTCGCCGACGATCGTCGTCGGCGCTCGGGGGCTCGGGGGCTTCGAGGGCCTGTTGCTCGGTTCCGTGAGCCAGCAGTGCCTGGAGTACGCGACGTGCCCGGTGGTGATCGTCCGCGGGGACCACCCTCCGACGGCCGGGCCCGACGCCCCGCCGATCGTGGCCCCGATGGTCGCCCCGATCGTGGTGGGCCTGGACGGTTCCGACGGTGCCGCGCGGGCCATCGAGTGGGCGGTCGATCTGGCGGTCGCCACGGGTGGGCGGATCGTCGCGGTGCACGCGCCGGGGGCCGGTGCGACCGCGCCGGTGCTCGACCGGGCCCGCGAGTCGGTCCAGGAGTGGTGCCGTCCGATCGAGGAGCGCGGTGTGCGGTACACGTCGCGGATCGACGCCGGCGACGCCCGCAGCATCCTGGCGAGCATCGCCGACGAGGAGGACGCGGCGCTGCTGGTGGTCGGCAGCCGCGGTCTGGCTGCGGTGCGCGGGCTGCGCGTCGGTGGTGTCGCGGGCTACCTGGCGCGTCACGCGTCGCGGTCGATCGCCGTCGTCCCGCCGGGCGGGGGCCACGCTCCCTGACGTCCCCTGACCGTCGTCAGGCTTCGGCGAAACGGCCCACCACGCCGGCCGGATCCATCCCGGTCAGGTGGCGTTGGAACAGACGGAAGTAGGCGACCTCCTCGGGCGTGCGCAGCGGCGGTTCGAGGAGGTGCCGATCCCGCTCGAAGTCCTCGGCGCCGACGGTCGCCCCGTAGTGCTCCCGCAGGACCTGTCGGGCCCCGGTCCCCTCGCCGAACTGGGCCTTGCGTCGCCACAGCAGCTCGTCGGGGATCCAACCCTCGAACGCCTTGCGCAAGAGCCACTTCTCGCCGCGGTCCTCGTGGACGAGCTTCCAGCGCGCCGGGAGCGCGAGCCCCAGTCCGACCACGGCGGCGTCGAGGAACGGGACCCGCGATTCGAGCCCGTTGGCGCCGGCGCACCGGTCGACACGCTGGAGCCCGCCGATGTGCAGCCCTTCGATGGTGGCGATCAACTCGTCGTGCAGTTCGGTGTCCGAGCGGATCTGGCCGTAGTGGGCGTACCCGGCGAACAGCTCGTCGGCTCCCTCCCCGATGAGGACCACCTTGACGTGCCGGGCCGCCAGCTTCGAGACGAGCAGGTTCGGCACCGAGCTGTGCACCAGCTGCGGATCGAACGACTCGATGACGCCGATCACCTCGGGTACCCAGTCGATCAGCTCGTCGGGGCTGTAGATCCGCTCGTAGTGGGCGGTGCCGAGCTCACCGGCGAGCAGTCGCGCGGCGGCGAGGTCCTCGCTGTCGGCGGACCCGACGGAGAAGGTCGACAGGCGCCATCCCTGGTCGCGCGCGATCCGGGCGGCGATCGCGGTGATCAGGCTCGAATCCAGCCCTCCCGACAAGAGGGTGCCGATCGGGACGTCGGCGTGCATGCACCGCGTGACCGCCTCGATCAGGGTGTCGCGGATGGCCGCGAGCACCGGTTCGGGTGGTTCCGGCTCGTCGCCGAACGGCTCGATCAGCTCGGACACGGCGTCGGTCGCCAGCGCGGGCAGCGACCCGAACGGTTGCAGACCGCCGTCGGGGGACCAGGTGTGACCGGGCGGGAATGGTTCGACCCGGTCGCGCCGCGCCGGGTCGAACGCCTTGATCTCGCTCGCGAACACCACGGCGTCGTCGTCGCGGACCCAGTACAGGGGTGCGATGCCGATCACGTCGCGTCCGGCGACGAAGCCGGTCTCGTCGTCCGCGGCAACGAACGCGAACATGCCCCACAGGCGCCCCAGCGCCTCCGGGCCGTCCGCCTCGAGCAGGGCGAGCGCCGTCTCGTGGTCGGACTCGGACGTGAAGCCGACGCCCCGCTGCCGGAGCTCGTCGCGGAGCTGTCGATGGTTGTAGACCTCGCCGTCGCCGACCAGTGACCAGCGGCGATCACCTCCGCCGAGCGGTTGCCCGCCGCCTTCGAGATCGACGATCGCCAACCGACGGTGGCCGAGCCAGGCGTGGGCGAACTCCCGCGTCCCCTCCCCGTCGGGACCCCGATGGGTCAGGCGGTCGAGCATGCGATGGCCCTCCGCGGGGTCGAATCGACCGTGTGCACCGACGATGCCCGACATGTCGCTCCCCTCTGTCGTCGACCACCGACGCTATCGGTTCTGCTCGCGACCTCTCCGCCCGAGACGTACTGCGGCCTTCTCGACCTCCACGATGACGAACACGCCGAGTCCGATGGCGATCGGGATCAGCCAGTGGATCGGTTCGAGTGGCGCGGTCCCGAACAGGGCGTGCATGAACGGCAAGTAGACGAACCCGAGCTGGAGCAGCACGAGCACCCCGACGGCGACCCACGCCATGCGGTTGGCGAGGAGTTGGGTCGGTCGGTAGCTGGCCTCGTGGAGGAAGCGGCTGTTGAACAGGTAGAACAGCTGGCCGAACACCAGCGTGTTCACGGCGACCGTGCGGGCCAGGTCGAGGCCGTCATCGCTGCGATCGGCGAGGAGGAACACCGCGATGGTCGCACCCCCGATGAGCGACCCCACGAACGCGATGCGCCACAGGAAGTGGGCGTCGAGGATTCCCGCCCCCGGTGGGCGCGGCGGGCGCCGCATGATGCCCGGCTCGGGCGGTTCGAACGCGAGCGCGAGCGCGAGGGTCACCGCCGTGACCATGTTGACCCACAGGATCTGGGTGGGTGTGAGCGGCAGCTGCAGCCCGAGCATCACGGCGGTGAAGATGACGAGCGCCTCGGCAGCGTTCGTGGGGATGATGAACAGCACCGCCTTGCGAAGGTTGTCGTAGATGGTCCGACCTTCTTCGACGGCTCGCTCGATCGAGACGAAGTTGTCGTCGGCGAGCACGATCTCGGCCGCCTCCTTGGTGGCCTCCGTCCCCTTGATCCCCATCGCCACCCCGACGTCGGCCCGCTTCAGCGCGGGTGCGTCGTTGACGCCGTCGCCGGTCATGGCGACGATCTCGCCCCGCGCCTGGAGCGCGGCGACCAGCCGCAACTTGTGCTCGGGGCTGGTGCGGGCGAAGACGTCGTGGCGATGGGCCAGATCGGCCAGCTCCTCGTCGTCGGCCGCCTGGAGTTCGGCACCGGTCACCGCCCGGCCAGGTTCGTCGGCGCCGATGAGACCCATCTCGCGGGCGATGGCCACCGCGGTGCCCGGATGGTCACCGGTGATCATCTTCACGGTGATCCCCGCCTCCCGACAGGCCGCCACCGCGGTGATCGCCTCGGGCCGTGGGGGGTCGGCGATGCCGACGAGCCCGAGGAACGTCAGGCCGGTGTCGAGATCCCCGAGGTCGAGGGTTCGCTGCCCGGTGGACGCGTCGCGACGGGCGGCCGCGAGCACGCGCAGACCCCTGCCGCTCAGATCGTCGATCTGCGCTTCCCACCACCCCGCGGGCACGGCGTCGGGGTCGGAGCCGGCGCAACGTTCGAGGAGCCGATCGGGTGCGCCCTTGGCCAGCACCACCGACCGGGCGTCGGGTGTGAGGTTGAGCGTGGCCATCAACTTGTGCTCGGACTCGAAGGGGACCTCGGCCCACCGCTCGTACCCGGTCGGGTCGAAGCCGTACTTGAGCGCGAGCGTGATGAGTGCCCCCTCGGTGGGTTCACCGGTGAGACGCCACTGTCCGGTGTCACCCGTCAACTCGGCGTCGTTGACCACCGCGACGGCCTCGACGAGCGCGAGGAGGTCGGGGCGCTCGTCAGGATCGATCCGCACACCGTCGACGTGGATGTGCCCGTCGGGGGCGTAGCCGGTTCCCGTGACCTCGTAGTGCCCGTCGGCCGTGACGATCTCGCGGACCGTCATCTCGTTCATGGTCAAGGTACCGGTCTTGTCGGAGCAGATGACGGTGACCGAGCCGAGGGTCTCGACGGCGTGCAACCGGCGAGTGATCGCGCTCCGCCCCGCCATCCGCTTCACGCCGACCGCCAAGGTGATGGTGAGGATCGCCGGCAGGCCCTCGGGGATCGCGGCGACGGCGAACCCGATCGCGGCCAACACCAGGTCGCCTGCATCGAAGTCGTGGGCGAGCCACCCGGCGACGAAGAGCACGAGCGCCAGTCCCACGATGGCCACGCTGAGCTGACGGCCGAACTGGTTCATCTGGCGGGTCAGCGGGGTCGCCAGTGTCTCGACCTCGCTGATCATCGTGCTGATCCGGCCGATCTCGGTGGCGGGGCCGGTGGCGACCACGACGCCGACGCCACGACCGGTGGCGACCAGCGAGCCGGAGTACGCCATGGAGGTTCGGTCGCCCAGCGCGGCGTCCACCGCGACGGCGTCCGGACGCTTCTCGGTCGGCACCGACTCCCCCGTCAGCGCCGCCTCCTCGATGTAGAGGCTCGTGGTGTCGACGAGACGGACGTCAGCTGGGACCCGGTCACCGGTCTGCAGGCGGATCAGGTCGCCCGGGACCAGTTCGTCGGCGGCGGTCCGCACCCAACGACCGTCCCGGCGGGCGCTGGCGTCGACGGACAGCAGCTCGCGCAGGCCCGCGAGCGCCTGTGCGGCCCGCCCCTCCTGCACGAACCCGATGAACGCGTTGACGACGACGACGCCCAGGATCACCGCCGAGTCGAGCCAGTGTTGCAGCGCGGCCGTGACCACGACCGCGACGAGCAGCAGGTAGATCAGCAGATCGTTGACGTGCTTCAGGATGCGCCGGACGAGCCCCTCGCGTGGAGGCTCCGGTAGCCGATTCGGCCCGTGCTCGGCCAGGCGGCGACCCGCCGCTGCACTGCTCAGCCCGTTCCGATCGCTGCCGAGCTCGGCCAACACCGCATCGACCGGCAGGGCGTGAGCGTCGATGACCACGACGGGTTGACTATCACCCCGAGGCGGGGTTCGCTCACCGTCGCTCCGGTAGCGTTCCACGCCATGGGCTGCGGCGAGGTCGGCGAGGCCGGCGCCGCGGACCGCGGCGAGCCGGTGATCCGCACGGTCGACCTGACGAAGCACTACGGCAGCACCGTCGCACTGGACGCGTTCGACCTGACGGTCCCCGCGGGGATCGTGTTCGGATGCCTCGGCCCGAACGGCGCCGGGAAGTCGACGCTGATCCGCCTGCTGGTGGGTCTGTTGCGCCCGACGCGTGGCCGTGCCGAGGTCCTCGGGATCGAGACGCGCCGCGACCCCGACGCGGTCCAGGCGCGCGTCGGGTACCTGCCGGGTGACTTCACGGCCTACCGCGACCTCACCGGCGCCCAGTACCTGCGCCACCTCGCCGCGCTGCGCAGCCGTCGGCGGCGGGACACGTTCGGGCGGCGGTCCGAGCAGCTGGCCGAACGACTCGAGCTCGACCTCTCCCGACGGATCGGTGCGCTGTCGCACGGCAACCGTCAGAAGGTCGGCATCGTCCAGGCGTTCATGCACGACCCCGAGCTGCTGGTGCTCGACGAACCGACCTCCGGCCTCGACCCGCTCATGCAACGCGAGTTCCTGTCGATGGTCCGCGAGGTCCGCGACGCCGGGCGCACCGTCGTGCTGTCGTCGCACATCCTGACCGAGGTCGAGGCGGTGGCGGACGTGGTCGGCATCTTGCACCGGGGTCGGCTCGCGGTCGTCGACGCCGTGGAGACGCTCAAGGCGGCGGCCACGCGCCGAATCGACCTGACGTTCACCGGCGAACCACCCGTCGACGTGCTCGACGCGGTCCAGGGCGTCAGCGTGCTCGACGTCGACGGGCCGACCGCGCACCTCGTCGTCGAAGGCTCGACCGCCGACCTCGTCGCTGCGCTGTCGCCCTACCGGGTCGACGACATCGTGACCCACGAGGCCGACCTCGAGGAGGTCTTCCTCTCCCACTCGCGGCCCGGCACGACCGTGCCCGGCACGTCCGCCGAGGTCGACTGAGGTGCTCGGCGAGGTCTTCGCGAAGACCGTGCGCGACCAGCGTCGAGCCGTGGCGGGCTGGGGCGCGGGCATCGTCGCGACGGTTGCGGTCATGGCCGCGCTCTGGCCGTCGGTCCGCGACATGTTCGACGACGAGATGCTGGCCGACTTCCCCGAGGTGATGCAGCGGCTGTTCGATCTCGAGACCATGTCGACCGGGTCCGGCTTCTTCAACATCGAGCTCTTCAGCATCGTGTTGCCCATCGTCTTCATCGCCTACGGCATCGGTCGCGGCAGCCGCCTGATCGCGGGGGAGGAGCAGGACGGGACGCTCGAGGTGGTGATCGTCAGTCCGGTGACGCGCTCGCAGCTCGTCGTCGAGAAGGCGGCCGGGTTGGCGGTCGGCGTCACCGCGCTCGGCACGGCGCTGTTCGTGGCGATCGTGATCGCGACCGCGGTGGTCGGCATGGGGATCCCGACCGCACACGCGGCGATCGGCGCCATGGCGATGGTCCTCATCGGCCTCCAGCACGGCTGGCTGGCGCTCGCGGTCGGTGCGGCGACCGGGCGCCGGGGCCTCGCCGTCGGGGTCGCCGGCGTCGCCGCGGTGAGCGGATACCTGCTGCACGTGCTCGGTGCGCTCGTCGACGCAGTGGCGCCGTGGCAGCGGCTGTCACCGTTCACGCAGGCGACGGGTGCGGGCCCGGTGAGCGGCGATGTGCCGCTCGGCTTCGCGTGGCTCGCCGTCTCGTCGATCGCGTTCGTGGCCGTCGCGCTCCCGCTCTTCGAGCGTCGCGACATCGCAACGGCATGAGTGCGCTCGGACGGTCTAGTCTCGGCGCCCGATGACGATCGCGATCGACGCCTCGGGTGTGGTGAAGACCTTCGGGGCGACCCGGGCGCTGGACGGCCTCGACCTGACGGTCGAGCGGGGCGAGGTGCACGGCTTCATCGGACCCAACGGCGCCGGCAAGACGACGGCGATCCGTGTGTTCCTCGGGTTGTTGCGGCACGACGCGGGTTCGGTGAGGGTGCTCGACGGTGACCCATGGTCGGACGCGGTCGATCTGCACCGTCGACTGGCGTACGTGCCCGGTGACGTGCACCTGTGGCCGAACCTCTCGGGCGGTGAGGTGATCGACCTGCTGGGCGACCTGCGCGGTGGGCTCGATCGCCGTCGACGCGACGAGCTGGTCGAGCGGTTCCAACTGGATCCGACGAAGCGGTGCCGTACGTACTCGAAGGGAAACCGCCAGAAGATCGCCATCGTCGCGGCGTTCTCCTCGCCGGTCGATCTGCTCCTCCTCGACGAGCCGACGAGCGGGCTCGACCCGTTGATGGCCACCGTGTTCGAACAGGTGGTGCAGGAGTCGTCGGCGGCCGGCCGTTCGGTCCTGCTGTCCAGTCACATCCTGAGCGAGGCCGAGGCGCTGTGCGACCGCATCAGCATCATCCGGTCCGGCCGCATCGTCGAGTCGGGGACGCTCGCCGACCTGCGTCACCTGACACGAACCGCGGTCGTCGCCGAGACGGAGGGACCCGTCGAGCAGTTGGCGGGGCTCGAGGGGGTCCACGGGCTCGAGGTCGACGGTGACCGGGTCCGCTTCCAGGTCGACTCGGATCGGCTGCACGAGGCGTTGCAGCAGTTGGTGGCCGCCGGGGTCCGCTCGCTCACCAGCACACCGCCGACGCTGGCCGAGCTGTTCCTGCGGCACTACGGCGACGAGCTCGGCGACGAGCCCGACGACGACACCGCACCGCGGCGATGAGCACGTTCGCTGGTGCGCCCCGGCTGATCCGACTCGGGGTGCGACGCGACCGGGGGAACCTCGCGGCGTGGGTGGTCGGTCTCGGGGTGCTGACCGTGTTCAGCGTGGCTGCCGTCAGCGGGGTGTACCCGACGGAGGCCGATCGGCGTACCGGGGCGGCGTTCAGCGCCGGGAACCGGCTGGCGCGTGCGTTCGACGGGCCGGCGTCGGGCACCGAGCTCGGCGCGATGACGATGGTGGAGACCTATGCGGTGTTGGCGGTGCTCGCGGCGCTGATGAGCATCTTCATCGTGACCCGGCACACGCGCCAGGACGAGGAGACCGGCCGGGCCGAGCTGGTCGGCTCGGCCGTGGTGGGCCGCCGGGCGAGGCTCACCGCCGCGCTCGTGGTGGTGGCGGCGGCCAACACGGCGATCGCGGTCGTCACGACGGTCGCGCTGGTCGCCCAGGATCTCCCCGTCGCCGGGTCGGTGCTGTCGGGATCGGTCGTCGGTGCGTGCGGGATGACGTTCGCGGCGGTGGCGGCGGTGACCGCCCAGGTGTCGGAGTCGCAGCGTGGGGCCACCGGTCTGGCTGCGACGGCGCTCGGCGCCGCGTTCTTGGTGCGGGCGGTCGGTGACGCCGCGGGCACCGTGGTCGACGAGACGAAGGTCGTGAGCGGGTGGCCGTCGTGGCTGTCGCCCATCGGCTGGGGTCAACAGGCCCGTCCGTTCGCCGACGACCAGTGGGAGGTGCTGTTGCTGTTCGCCGGGGCGATCGCCGTGCTGGTCGCGGTCGCGTTCGTGATCGGTGATCGCCGCGATCTGGGCGCCGGACTGCTCCGGGTGCGTCCCGGTCCGTCATCAGCCGACGGTGCGTTGTCGAGCCCGGCGCGCCTCGTGTGGCGGCTGCAGCGCGGGACGGTGCTCGCCTGGTCGGTCGCGCTGGTCGTGCTGGCCGCCGCGTTCGCGACGCTCGGCGACGGCGCCGACGAGCTCGCCGGCCTCAGCGACGAGCTGGAGGAGCTGTTCTTCGCGATGGTCGGTGAGGGTGAGCTGGTCGACGGCTACATCGCGTTCATGATGGGCTTCATCGGCATCATCCTCGCGGCGTTCACCGTCCAGGCGATGCTGCGCTCGCGCACCGAGGAGGTGGCCGGTCGGCTCGAGCAGGTGCTCGCCGGAGCGGTCGGGCGGCGGCAGTGGATGGTGGTCACGATCGGGCTCGGCGCGGTGGCGACGCTCGGGATCCTGCTCGTGGTCGGCGTGGTGTCCGGTGTCGTGTTCGGCGTCGCCACCGACGACCTCGGGGCGGGTTTGCAGAGCTTCGGGGGCGCCACGGCCGTTCAGGCTCCCGCCGTGCTGGCCCTCGGCGGTTTCGTCGTCGCCCTGGTGGGCCTGATCCCGCGCTGGGCCTCCGGCCTCGCGTGGACGGCGCTGGTCGTCGCGCTGGTCACCGGCCTGTTGGGCTCGGTCCTCGACCTGCCCCAGCCGGTGCGCAACCTGTCGCCGTTCACCCACGTGCCACCCGTGCCCGCGGCCGGGTTCGAACCCGTCCCCCTCGCCATCTTGACCGTCGCTGCGGTCGTGCTCGCCGTCGTCGGCATCGTGAGCTTCCGACGCCGCGACCTCGCGCTGTGACGCGCGAGGCGCCGATCGAGGACATGGTGCCATGTCCACGATGGGTCCATCGACCCTGGTGGTGACGCCG
>SKSP01000496.1 GCA_007122945.1 Ilumatobacteraceae bacterium
AACCAGCGACACAGAGTCACCCGGCGGCCGGTCGGGCGCACCCGCGACCAGCACCCCAGCGACACAGAGTCGCCCAGCGCCGCCCACACCGGCAACCAGCGACACAGAGTCACCCGGCGGCCGGTCGGGCGCACCCGCGACCAGCACCCCAGCGACACAGAGTCACCCAGCGCCTCCCACACCGGCAACCAGCGACACAGAGTCACCCGGCGGCGGGCACGGCTAGCCTCACCGGTCGTGCGTGTGCCGACTCCCCTCGCCCAGGTCGTGCGCGGGTTCGCCATGGGGACCGCCGACATCGTCCCGGGTGTCTCGGGCGGCACGGTCGCCCTCGTCGTCGGGATCTACGACCGGCTGATCCGCAACGTGCACGCCGGCGCACAGGTCCTCAAGGTGCTCCTCCGCGGCCGCCTCGACGAGGTGGTGCTCCGGCTGCGGGCCGTCGAGTGGGTGTGGTTGATCTCCCTGCTCGTCGGGATGCTCGCCGCCGTCGCGGTGCTGTCGTCGGTGCTGTCCCGGCTGCTGGAGGAGCAGCCGGTGCGCACGTCGGCGTTGTTCCTCGGTCTCGTCGCCGGTGCCGTCGTGATCGCCTGGCGCATGATGTCCAGGGTCGACGCAGCGGCCATCGGGATGATGGCGGCGACCGCGATCATCCTGTTCGCCGTCCTGGGGCTCCGCTCGGCCACGGAGTCCGACGCGGACAAGGTCGTCACGCAACCGCTCTGGGTGTTCTTCCTCGCGGGTGCGATCGCGATCTGCGCGATGATCCTGCCCGGCATCTCCGGGTCGCTGATCCTCGTGATGCTCGGCATGTACAGCGAGGTGCTCGGCGCCGTCACCGAACGCGACCTCGCCGCGCTCGGCGCCACCGCGCTCGGTTGCGTGGTCGGCCTGGCGCTGTTCTCGACACTGTTGAACTGGCTGCTCTCGACGCATCGGAACCTCGTCATCGCGGCGATGATCGGCCTGATGCTCGGTTCGATGCGGGTCCTGTGGCCGTGGCCCGGCGGGACCGCCACGACCGAGACGGCGTGGCCGAGCGGCGACGTCGCGGTGCCCGTGCTGATCGCGCTCGCCGGATTCGTCGTGGTGGTCGCCGTCGAGCGGGCGGGTCAGCGGTTCGCGAACGACGCGAGCCGCGAGATGCCCTCCTCGATGTCCGCGTCACCGAGCGCGAACGAGAACCGGGCGTAACCCGGCGCGCCGAAGGCCTCACCGGGCACGAACGCGACCTTGGCCTCCGACAGCACGAGGTCGGCCAACTCGAGCGTGGTCGCCGCCCGTCGTCCGCCGAGGTCACGACCGAGCAGCCCGCTCACGTTCGGGAAGCAGTAGAAGGCGCCCTGCGGCTCGATGCAGGTCACGCCGTCGATCTCGTTCAGCATGCGGTGCATCGTCACGGCGCGGCGAGCGAAGGCGTCGCGCATCATCGCGACGTCGTCGAGCGGTCCGGAGACGGCCTCGAGCGCCGCCTGTTGCGACACGTTGGCGACGTTCGAGGTGGCGTGGCTCTGGAAGTTCGCCGAGGCGGTGATGACATCGGTGGGACCGATCATCCACCCGACGCGCCAGCCGGTCATCGCGTAGGTCTTGGCGACGCCGTTGACGACGAGGCACTGCTCGGCGAGCTCGGGCACCAGCGTCGGCATCGACGCGAACCGGTGCCCGCCGTAGGTCAGGTGCTCGTAGATCTCGTCGGTGATCACCCAGACGCCACGCTCGAGCGCCCAGCGACCGATCGCCGCGACCTCGTCGGGTGTGTACACCGAACCGGACGGGTTGTCGGGGCTCACGAACAACAGCACCTTGGTCCGGTCGGTGCACGCCGCGTCGAGCTGCTCGACGGTGACCTTGAACCCGGTGCTGTCGTCGGTCCCGATCACGACGGGCACACCGCCAGCGAGCGTGATCGCCTCGGGGTACGTCGTCCAGTACGGCGCCGGACAGATCACCTCGTCGCCCGGATCGCAGAGTGCCGCGAACGCCGTGTAGACGGCGTGCTTGCCGCCGTTGGTGACGAGCACCTGGCCAGCACTCACCTGGTAGCCACTGTCGCGGGCGGTCTTGTCGGCGATCGCCTGCTTGAGCTCCGGGAGACCACCGGCCGGGGAGTACCGGTGGTTCTTCGGGTCGCGGCACGCCTGCACGGCGGCGTCGACGATGTGGGCCGGGGTCGGGAAGTCGGGCTCGCCCGCGCCGAAGCCGATCACGTTCTCGCCGGCGGCCTTGAGTGCCTTGGCCTTGGCGTCGACGGCGAGGGTGGCGGAGGGGGCGATGGACGCGAGACGTCGGGAGGTGCGGTTCACGGCTGCCCATCGTGCCACACCACCCCCCGAACCGTCCGCGCCGTTCGGCGGGATCCGGTCGATTCGCACAGACGGAACGGGGCGGACGGAACGGGGGTATCGGGTGGCATGCTGGGGCCCGTGGATCCGACCGACGTCCGTCTGCCCGCCGACGTGTTGCCGTCCGACGGCCGGTTCGGGTGCGGGCCCTCGAAGGTCCGGCCCGAGCAGCTCGACGCGCTCGTCGCCGCCGGCACCACCGTGATGGGCACCTCGCACCGCAAGGCCCCGGTCAAGCAGCTCGTCGGCTCGGTGCGGGCCGGCATCGCCGACCTGTTCGGACTGCCCGACGGTTGGGAGGTCGTCCTCGGCAACGGGGGCACCACCGTGTTCTGGGACGTCGCCACGTTCGGCCTCGTCGAGCGCCGCTCGCAGCACCTCGTGTTCGGTGAGTTCTCGTCGAAGTTCGCCGACGCCTGCGCCGCCGCGCCCCACCTCGACGACCCGTCCGTCCGGTCGACCGACCCCGGCGACCACCCCGACGCCGTCGCCGACCCCGACGTCGACGTCTACGCACTCACCCACAACGAGACGTCGACGGGTGTCGCCATGGATCTCCGGCGTCCGGCCGGCGCGTCCGACGGACAACTCGTCGCCGTCGACGCGACGAGTGCCGCCGGTGGCCTGCCGTGGCGACCCGACGAGGTCGACGTGTACTACTTCGCCCCGCAGAAGTGCTTCGCCTCCGACGGGGGCTTGTGGCTCGCTGCGTGTTCGCCTGCGGCGGTCGAGCGCATCGAACGGTTGACGGCCTCCGACCGGTGGCGGCCGGCCTCGCTCGACCTCGGCGTCGCGCTGGCGAACAGCCGCCAGGACCAGACCTACAACACCCCTGCGGTCGCCACGCTCCTGCTGCTCGACGCGCAGCTGCGGTGGATGAACGACCAGGGCGGCATCGACTGGTGCGTCGAGCGGAGCCGCACGTCGGCGGCGACGCTCTACGGCTGGGCGGAGGCCCGCGACTGGGCGACACCGTTCGTCGCCGATCCCGGCAAGCGGTCCGCCGTCGTCGGCACGATCGATCTGGCCGAGGCGATACCGGCCGAGGGCGTGAACGCGGCCTTGCGGGCGAACGGCATCGTCGACACCGACAGCTACCGGAAGCTCGGCCGCAACCAACTCCGGATCGGCATGTTCCCGGCGATCGAGCCGTCGGACGTCGAGGCCCTCACGCGGTGCATCGACATCGTCGTCGAAGCGTTCGGGGCCTGAGCAGGGTGATGGACGTCGACCCATGAACCTCGACACCGTCTTGTCGATGGAGACCGACGGTCTCGGCCCGCTGCACTCTCCCGTGCTGCTCGTCGCCCTGTCCGGATGGTTCGACGTCGGCGACACGGCGACCTCGGCGCTGGAGCGCTTCGTCGATCCCGACACGGCGGTCACCGTGGCCGAGATCGACGCCGACCCGTTCTACGACTTCACCCAGGAACGCCCGTACGTCGAGATCGTCGAGGGCGAGGTGCGGGTGCTGCGCTGGCCCGAGAACCGGTTCCGCGTGTGTCGGGGCGACGGCACCCGCGACCTGGTCGTCCTGCTCGGCGTCGAACCACACCTGGCCTGGCCGACGTACGCCGACGCGGTCGTCACCGTCGCGGAGCGGCTCGGCTGCGAAGCCGTCGTCACCGTCGGCGCGCAGGCCGAGGCCGTGCCGCACACCCGGACGCCGATGGTGACCGGGAGCACGACGAACGCCGAGTTGGCGAACCGGCTCGGCCTCTCGAGACCGTCGTACCAGGGCATCACCGGTGTCGCCGGGGTGCTCCAGACCGCGCTCGAGGCGCGTGACGTGCCGGCCGTCTCACTGCGGGTCGGGATCCCGCACTACCTCGCCAACGCCGAGCACCCGCAAGCGGTCGAGGCGCTGCACCTGCACCTCGCCCACGTGCTCGGCGTGCCCGCGGAGCCCGCTCCGGCCGACGAGATCGCCCGTTGGCGTTCGCTCCACGACGAAGCCGTCGAGCACGACGTCCAGTTGGCGATGTACGTCAAGATGCTCGAACAGGAGCACGACCGGCGCGCCGAGGCCGCGATCCCGTCGGCCGACGACCTCGGCGAGCAGTTCGAACAGTTCCTCCGCGACCAGCGCGACGACGAGTAGGACTCCGGCGGGTCAGGCCTTCGCCGCTGCGAACCCGGTGTCGAGGTCGGCGAGGATGTCGGCGATCGACTCCAGCCCGACGCTGAGACGCACGAGACCGGGTGTCACGCCCGAGAACGCCTGCTCCTCGGGTGTCAGCTGGCTGTGGGTCGTGCTGGCGGGGTGGATCACCAGGCTGCGGACGTCGCCGATGTTGGCGACGTGGCTGTGCAGGGTGAGCGCCTCGACGAACTTCTTGCCGGCCTCGTGGCCCCCCTCGATCTCGAACGCGATCACCGAACCGTACCCCTTGCCGCCACCGAGCTTCGTCGCGCGCTCGTGCCACGGGCTCGACGGCAGACCGGCGTACGACAGCGACAGGACCTGGGCGTGCCCGTCGAGGTACTCGGCGACCTTCTGGGTGTTCTCGAAGTGGCGCTCCATCCGCAGGCTCAGCGTCTCGAGGCCCTGCAGCACCAAGAACGCGTTGAACGGCGAGATCGCCATCCCCATGTCGCGCAGCAACTGCACCCGGGCCTTCAGCACGAACGAGCCGTGCCCGAGGGCCGGCCAGTAGGCGAGCCCGTGGTAGCTCGGGTCGGGGTCGATGAAGTTCTGGAAGCGGCCCGACGCGCCGTAGTCGAAGGTGCCACCGTCGACGATCACGCCGCCGATCGAGGTGCCGTGACCGCCCATGAACTTGGTGAGGCTGTGCACGACGATGTCGGCGCCCCACTCGAGCGGCCGGATCAGGTACGGCGTGGCGACCGTGTTGTCGACGATGAGCGGGAGCCCGTTGTCGTGGGCGACGGTGCTGATGCCCTCGATGTCGAGGACGTCGTTCTTCGGGTTCGGGATGGTCTCACCGAAGAACGCCTTGGTCTCGGGCCGGACCAACTTGGCCCACTGGTCGAGGTCGTCGGGGTCCTCGACGAACGACACCTCGATGCCCATCTTGGGCAGCGTGTAGTGGAACAGGTTGTACGTGCCGCCGTACAGCGACGACGACGACACGATGTGGCTCCCGGCCTCGGCGAGGGTGAGGATGGCGAGCGTCTCGGCGGCCTGCCCGGACGCCGTCGCGAGCGCGCCGGGGATCCCGATCGCCGTGGTGCACCCGCCCTCGAGGGCGTTGACGCGGGCTTCGAGCGCACCCTGCGTCGGGTTCATGATCCGGGTGTAGATGTTGCCGACCTCGCCGAGCGCGAACAGGTTCGCGGCGTGGTCGGTGTCGCGGAACTGGTACGACGTCGTCTGGTAGATCGGGACGGCGCGGGCCCCGGTCGCTGCGTCGGGCTCGCCGCCGACGTGGATCTGCTTGGTCTCGAAACCCCACTGGTCACTCATGACCGGCGACACTACGCCGCCAAATCCCGACCTCACAACTCAGATTTCCCGCGGCGGCCCCCGCTCCGCCCCTTGCCGCGACCGCCCATTCCGCGTACTGTCCGAATGGTCTGACCATCTGACCATCGCCGTCTGCTATCGGAGGTACTGCCATGACGCCCACGTCGACACCACGGAACCGACGACCCTTCGCCGTGCTCGGCCTCGCCGCGGTCGTGACCCTGCTCGTCGCGTCCGGCGCGGCATCGGCGCGCCAGAGCGCGTCGCCACAACTCGAACCGAACCGCGGCGCCGACATCATCCGGCTCGCGCCGCCCTCTGTCGACGGGGTGCGGATCCTGCTGACCAACGACGATGGCGTCCAACCCGAAGTCGGTGCGTTCGGCCTCTTCGAGCTCCGCCAAGCGCTCTGCGCCGCGGGTGCGGACGTGGCAGTGGTCGGACCGTGGCTGGATCGCAGTGGCGCGTCGGCGTCCATCACCTACGGCGATCCCGACACCCGCTTCACGCTCACGGCGCCCGAGCTCGACCCCGCGTACGCGGGGGACTGCGACGCCGCGCCCTCGGGCGGCGAGGTCTGGGGTGCGTGCGTGATCCCCGCCGGGATCGGCGACGTGCTT
>SKSP01000027.1 GCA_007122945.1 Ilumatobacteraceae bacterium
CCAACCACCTCGACCTCGACGCCAAGGAGTGGCTGATGGGGTTCTTGCGTCAGTACCGCGGCGCGCTCCTCGTCATCAGCCACGACCTCGACCTGCTCGACGAGGCGATCACCCGCGTGCTGCACCTCGACCGGCCGGGCGAGGAGTCCGTCGGCCGGGTGGTCGAGTACCGCGGCACCTACAGCCAGTACCTCGCCGCCCGCGCCGACGACGAGGCCCGCCAGACGAAGAAGGCCGCCCAGCAGACGAAGGAGATCGCCCGCATGCAGACCTTCGTCGACCGGTTCGGCGCCAAGGCGACCAAGGCGACCCAGGCCCACAGCATCGAGAAGCGCATCGCCCGGCTCGAGGCCGAGCGCGTGCACGCCCCCCAGCACGCCCGCAGCCTGAACGTCCGCTTCCCCGACCCGCCGACGTGCGGCCGCACGGTCGTGTTCGCCGAACGGCTCCGCAAGGGGTACGGAGGGCCACCGGTGTTCTCCGACGTCGGGTTCGACCTCGGCCGCGGCGAGCGGTTGCTCGTGCTCGGCCTCAACGGTGCCGGCAAGACCAGCCTGCTGCGGATCCTCGCCGGTGAGACGGCCGCCGATGCGGGGGAGTTCCGGTACGGCCACGACGTCACCGTCGGCTACTACGCCCAGGAGCACGACAACCTCGACGGCAACGCCAGCCTGCTCGACAACATCCGCGCCGCCGTGCCGTCGAACATCCAGCTCACCGAGACCCAGCTGCGCGGGCTGCTCGGCATGTTCGGGCTGTCGGGCGAGAAGGTCTTCCAGGACGCCGGCACGCTCTCGGGCGGCGAGAAGACCAAGCTCGCGCTGGCGATGCTGATGGTCGGCCGCAACAACCTGCTGCTGCTCGACGAGCCGACGAACAACCTCGACCCGGCGTCGCGCGAGGCCGTGGCCGACGCGCTCGGCGGGTGGAAGGGCGCGATCGTCTTCGTGAGCCACGACACCGAGTTCGTCGAGCAGCTGTCGCCCACCAAGGTGCTGTTGATGCCCGACGGCGACCTCGACTACTTCGACGAGAGCTGGCTCGAGCTCGTCAGCCTGGCCTGACCGGAGCCGCCCGAGTCCGCCCCACGCCCCGACCCGTCGATGTTCGGCTACGGTCGCCGGTCATGCGCATCGGCTACTTCGGCGGGACCATCAACGACGGCACGATCGACCAGGTGGTCGCCGAGGCGCGCGACGCCGAGGCCGCCGGGTTCGCGTCGTACTGGGTGCCCCAGATCTTCGGCCACGATGCGTTGACCGCACTCGCGATCGTCGGGCGCGAGGTCCCACGCATCGAGCTGGGCACCAGCGTCGTGCCGACGTTCCCGCGGCACCCGATGGCGCTCGCCCAGCAGTGCCTCACCGTCAACGCCGCCACCGGCGGCCGCCTGTGCCTCGGGATCGGCCTCAGCCACCAGATGGTCATCGAGAACATGATGGGCATGAGCTTCGACAAGCCCGTCCGCCACATGCGCGAGTACCTCGACGTGCTCGGCCCGCTGTCGCGCGGCGAGACCGTCCACACCGACGGTGAGGTGTTCTCGGTGCACGCGGCCGTCGACGTCAAGGGCTCCACCCCGTTCCCGATCGTGGTCGCCGCCCTCGGCCCGCAGATGCTGAAGCTCGCCGCCGAGCGCGCGGACGGGACCATCACGTGGTGCACCGGGCCGCGCACCCTCGCCGACCACACCGTGCCGACGATCACCGCCGCCGCCGAGGCCGCCGGTCGGCCGGCGCCGCGGGTCGTCGCCGCGCTGCCGGTGTGCGTCACCGGCGACATCGCCGCCGCACGTGCTCGCGCCGCGGACGTGTTCGCGATCTACGGCCAGCTCCCCAGCTACCGGGCGATGCTCGACCGCGAGGGCGCCGAGGGACCGGCCGACATCGCCGTCGTCGGGTCCGCCGACGAGGTGGTCGAGCGGGTCGGCGCGCTCGCCGACATCGGCGTCACCGACTTCGCCGCCGTGTCGTTCCCCGCCGACGCCGACGAGGCCGCGGCGACCCGGGCCGCACTCGCTCGGTTGCTGGTCTGACCGGCACCGGCAGCACGCGTTGATCACGGCCCTCCGTGCCACGAGTACGCTCGGGCCCATGCGCTGGGGTCGAGCGGCACGGGGGCCGTCTCGGCGGCCGCTCCTGCTCGCGGCCGTGACGACGCTGGCCACCGTCGTCACCACCACCGGGTGCGTCGGCGCGATCGACCGGGACGAGTTCGACGCCGAGCTGCGGTCGCGGGTGCTCGCGGCGGGGGCCGCCGCGCCGGAGGGCGGTGTGACCCCGGCCGGGGGGCCGAGCCCCGACGGACCGCTCGGTGCCGCAGGGTCGTTCCCGCAGGTCGCGATCGCCGAGGTGCTCGAGCGCACCGGTGGCGCCGACCTCGAGGTCACCCAGATGACGTTCAACTTCGACGAGTTGTTCGCCACGATCGAGGCCCGCAACCCCACCGCCCCCGCCGAGTTCGACATGTACGTGTTCGTCGACGCTCGCCTGCAGGGCTCCGAGCCCGTGCAGCGCACCAGCGGCGATCGGTTGGAGGAGCGCCTCTTCGCGGTGTCGTCCATCCCGTTCGACCGGCTCGACGACATGGCGGCGACCGCACTCGACGAGCTCGGTGCACCCGACGGCCGCATCACCTCGATCACGTGGGCATCCGTCATCCCCGGTCAGGTCGACGTGGTGGTCGGCGTCGAGTCCGAGCGCTCCCGGGAGACCGTCCGCTTCGCGCTCGACGGCGAGTTGGTGCGGGGGCTGTCGTGACGTTCCCGTCCGACGTGCCGGTCCACGACCCGAGCGACCCGAACCGGTCGCCGTTCGAACGTGGCCAGCGGCGCGGTCGCCTCGCCCGTGTCCCGCGCGGCGCGATCGCCGGCATCTCCCTCGGTGGGATCCTCCTCGGCAGCCTCACCGTCTCGCTCGTCGTGATGGCCGTGTGGCCGGGCTCGTTCAACCTGTTCGCCCCGCTGCTGTGCTCGGCCGACCTCCCCGACTCGTTCGTGGTGGTCGACCGCTACCAGGTCCGCCCCGGCGAGACCTCGTGGAACTTCACGATGTACTGCGTCGGCCCGACCGGTCGCTCCGACGAGGTCGGCTTCTTCCGTCCGATGCTCCTGCTGTATGCCGCGACCGCGGTGCTCCTCACCGCCGTCGCGCTCGTCGCTGCGTGGCGCGTCCGCCGCGCCCACCCGACCGCGGGGCCGTTCGGATGACCTCCGCCGCCGACCCGTCGCCCGCCGACCCGTCGCCCGCCGACCCGCCCCGCGTCGACCCGTTCCGCGTCGAGATCTCCGACGGCGTCGCCACCGTCACGTTCGACCATCCGCCCGTGAACGTGATGACGACCCGGATGTTCCTCGGCCTCGCCGACGTCGCATCGGAGCTCGCCGCCGACGAGGCCGTGCGCGCCGTCGTGTTGCGATCGGCGAACCCGGAGTGGTTCATCGCCCACTTCGACGTGGCGGCGATCCTCCGGTTCCCGGTGCCCGAGCCGGGGTCGCCGCCGGCCCTCGAGCTGAACGACTTCCACCGGATGTGCGAGACGTTCCGGACGATGCCCAAGCCGACCATCGCCGTGATCGAGGGCCGGGTCGGCGGCGGTGGGAGCGAGCTCTCGCTGAGCTGCGACATGCGGTTCGCGACAGCCGCCGCGGTGTTCAACCAGCCCGAGGTGGCACTCGGCATCATCCCGGGTGGGAGCGGCACCGTCCGGCTGCCGCGCCTCGTCGGACGCGGCCGGGCGCTCGAGGTGATCCTCGGCTGCGACGACATCGACGCCGCCACGGCCGAGCGGTGGGGATGGGTGAACCGGGTGCTCGAACCCGATGCGATCGGACCGTTCGTCGACCGTCTCGCGCGGCGCATCGCATCGTTCCCCGCCAACGCCGTGGCGGCGGCCAAGGCCTCGGTGCTGCAGGCCGACGGCGACCTGACCGCGGACCTGCTCGCCGAGGGCGACGCCTTCGCGGCCACGCTCGGCGACGACGAAACCCGGCGGGCGATGGCCCGCTTCCTGGAGCTCGGCGGCCAGACCCCCGACGGCGAACGCCGCTTGGGCGAGCTCGCCGGCGAGCTCGCCGACGAGCCGGACGGCCGGTCGGCCGACGGGCCGATCGGCGGGGCGTGATGCCCGGCCGGCCGGCGGACGCCGCCGGCGAGCTGCGCGACCTCATCGAGCAGCGGGCGGACGTGATCGACCGGCTCGTGCGCACGCTGGCCCAGCTCACCGGTGCGCCGATCGGGCTGGTCACGGTCGTGGAGGACGATGCCGTCCGGGTCGTGTCGCGCCACGGCATCGAACCGGCGGCCGTCGAGCTGGCGCCCGGCCTGTTCGCCGCCGCCATGGCCGTCGACGACGTGTACGTCGTGCCCGACACCCACGCCGACGAGGCCGCCGCGACCGATCCCCTCGTCACCGGACCTCTCGGCGTCCGCTCCTACGCGGCTGCACCGATCGTCGCCCCGACGGGGGAGCGCGTGGGCAACCTGTGCCTGCTCGACCGGGAACCGCGCGAACTCCCACCCGAGCACGTCGATGCGCTCAGCACGTTCGCCCGGATCGTGACCGACGAGCTCGAGCTGCAGCGCCGCTCCGCAGACCTCGTCGTTCCGGACGAGGACCGTCCGGTCGAGGTGCGCAGCTTCGCGCGACTCGCCGACTCGATGACACTGACCGTGTGGACCGCCGGCCCCGACGGCGTGCTGGACGACGCGAACGCGGCGTTCCACGCCTACGTGGGAGTGGCTCCGGGTGAGGTGGACCTGCCGGCGGGCGAGTGGATCGGAGTGATCCACGACGACGACCAGGCGGGTGTGCTCGCCGCGTGGGCGGACGCGGTCGAGCGCGGCGAACCGTACGAGCGCGAGTTCCGCATCCGCCGCCACGACGGCGAGTACCGCTGGAACGTCTCGACCGCGTTCCCGATCCGCGACGACCGCGGTGCGGTCGTCGCCTGGTTCGGATCCGCCGTCGACGTCCACGATCGGCGCGTCGCCGAGGAGGCGCTCGCCGAACGGGAGCAACGGCTCCGCGCGATCCTCGAGTCGGAGCCCGAGTGCGTCAAGGTCGTCGCCAGCGACGGCGAGCTGTTGGAGATGAACCCGGCCGGTCTGGCGATGATCGACGCCGAACACCTCGACGACGTCCGCGGCCGACCCGTCCGCGACCTCGTGCACCCCGACGACGTGCCGACGTTCGTCGAGCTGCACGACCGCGCGGCGCGCGGCGAGGACGGAACCGCGACCTTCCGTCTCGTCGGCCTCGCCGGCCAGGTGCGCTGGGTCGAGTCCCGCTCGGTGCCGCTCACCGGCGCAGACGGCGCGCCGAGCGCGGTGCTCTCGATCACCCGCGACGTCACCGCCCGCCGGCGCGACGAGGTCCTCCGGGACGCCGAGGCGCGGATCCTCGAGCGGCTCGTCACCGGCGCGCCGGTCGGGGCGGTGCTCGAGGAGATCGTGGACGCGCTCGACGAGGTCAACGACGGCGCCTCGTCGATCATGCTCGTCGAGCACGGGCGGCTGCGCCGCGGCGCGGCGAGAGATCTGCCGAGCGCCGTGCTCCGCCGGTTCGACGGCGCGGAGGTGGCGTCGGGCGCGCGATGCTGCGGCGCGGCGGCCGCACGGGGTGAGCGAGTCGTCTCGTCCGACCTGCTCACCGACCCGTCGTGGGACGGCATCGGCGATGTGGTCGTCGACGCCGGCTTCCTGGCGTGCGCGTCCACGCCGGTCCTCGACGCGAGCGGTGAGGTCGTCGCCGTCATCGCGCACTACCTGCGCGAGCAGCGCGAGCCGACGCCCGCCGAGTTGTCCGCCATCGACCGGATGACCCGGCTCGCCAGCCTCGCGATCGCGCGGACCCGGATCGACGCCTCGTTGCGTCAGACGACGGCGCTGCTGCGGGTCGCGTCCGAGCTCGGGCACCTGGGCGGGTGGTCCGTCGACGTGCCGTCGGACGGGCCGCCCGGCTCGGTGGTGTGGTCCGACGAGGTCGCCGCGATCCACGAGCGCCCCGTCGGGTACCAGCCGTCGGTCGAGGAGGGGATCAGCTTCCTCACACCCGAGTACCGCCAGCTGATCACCGACGCGTTCACGGTGTGCATGGAGCACGGCGAGCCCTTCGACCTGGAGGTGGAGATCGTCACCGCGACGGGCCGCCGCCGATGGTGCCGGACCGTCGGGCAGGCCGAGCGCGGCGCGAGCGGTCGGATCGTGCGCGTGGCGGGCGCGTTCCAGGACATCACCGCCTACAAGGAGTCCGAGCGGGCGCTGCGTGAGAGCGAGGAGCGGTTCCGGTTGCTGTCGCGGGCGACCTCCGACGTCGTGTTCGACTGGGATCTCGCCGCCGACACGGTGTGGTACGGCGAGGGGCTCGAGGAGCTGGTCGGCCCGCTGCG
>SKSP01000109.1 GCA_007122945.1 Ilumatobacteraceae bacterium
CGGGCACGCCGCGCAGCGACCGGTCGACGTCGGCCACGAGCCGCGCGACCCCGACCGGGTCAGGCCGCGCGGCGAGCGCGGCATCGAGCCCGGCGAGGATCTCGTCGGCCGTCGGCGCCGATCGCGTGGGAGGCCGGCTGACCACGCCGATGATGCCGCACATGGTCGGTGAGGCTATCCAGCGTCGCCGGTCGCCCGGTGTCGCCCGGTGTCGCCCGGTGTCGCCCGGTGTCAGCCGGTGCGGCGCGCGAAGCGATCGGCGACGACGGCCGCCAACCCGTCCGCGACGGCCGCGGCCTGGTCGGCCCTCGGCGCCTCCACCATCACCCGAACCAACGGCTCGGTCCCGCTGGCGCGCACCAGGATCCGGCCTTCACGACCGAGGGGCGCCGCCGCAGCGGCGATCTCGGGGGCGAGGCGGTCGGCGACGTCGGGCACGCGCTCGTCGACCGTCACGTTCACGAGGACCTGCGGGAAGCGGGTCATCGCGGCGTCGGCCATCTCCGACAGCGGGCGGCCGGAGCGAGCGACGATGTCGGCGAGGACGAGGCCGGTCAGCAACCCGTCGCCGGTCGGGGCCAGTTCCCGGAAGATCACGTGGCCGCTCTGCTCGCCACCGAGCGAGAACCCACCGCGGTCGAGCTCCGCGAGCACGTACCGGTCGCCAACCGGTGTCTCGACGACCGTGATGCCGGCGGCCTCCATCGCCCGCCGGAACCCGAGGTTCGCCATCACCGTCGTCACGACGGTCCCGTGACGGAGTCGGCCCCGCGCCTGCAGATCGGTGGCGCAGATGGCGATGACGTGGTCGCCGTCGACGACGCGTCCGAGCTCGTCGACGGCGATCAGCCGGTCGGCGTCGCCGTCGAGCGCCAGGCCGAGCCGGGCGCCCCGCCGGCGGACCTCGTCGGCGAGCGACGTCGGGTCGGTCGCGCCACACCCGGCGTTGATGTTGCGCCCGTCCGGGTCGGCGTGGATCACGACGACGTCGGCGCCGGCGCGCTCGAAGACCGGCGACGCGAGCTCGGAAGCGGCACCGTTGGCGGCGTCGACGACCACGGGGAGCCCCGCGAGACCGCCCGACGCCGAACCGCCGGCGAGTGCGCCGAGCAGGTGCTCGACGTAGGTGTCGAGGTGGGCGGTGTGCTCCGGCCCGGTCGAGGCGTCGAGCACGGAACCGGGCTCACCACCGGTGGGCGGCAGGTCCGCCAGCAGCGCCTCGATCTCACGCTCGGTGCGGTCCGCCAGCTTCAGTCCACCCGGGGCGAACAGCTTGATCCCGTTGTCGTGGTGCGGGTTGTGCGACGCCGACACCATGAGCCCGGCGGCGTCGAGGCGCGCGGCATGGTGGGCGACCACGGGGGTCGGGACCACGCCGAGGCGGATCACGTCGACGCCCTCGGCGGTGAGCCCGGCGACGAGTGCGGCGTCGAGCATCGGGGTCGAGCGGCGGCTGTCGCCGCCGACCACGGCGGTGCGAGCACCGAGGACGCGTCCCGCGGCCCGGCCGAGCGCGAGGGCGAACGCCGCCGTCAGCTCGACGTTGGCGAGACCGCGGACACCGTCGGTGCCGAACCGCACGAGCCGGATCCGACCCTGAGCGCCCGAGCCGCCCGGCTCAGCGCTTCGTGAACTGCGGCGCCTTGCGGGCCTTCTTGAGGCCGTACTTCTTGCTCTCCTTCTTCCGCGGGTCGCGGGTGAGGAGGCCGGCGGTCTTCAGCGCCGTACGGGCCTCGGGGTCGATCTCGGCGAGCGACCGGGCGATCGCCATGCGCAGCGCGCCGGCCTGCCCGCTCACCCCGCCGCCGTGGATCGTCACGTCGATGTCGTAGGTGTCCTCCCGCTCGGCGACCCGCAACGGCTCGGACACGACCATGCGCTGGGCGGGCGTCGGGAAGTACACGTCGAAGGCGCGGCCGTTGACGGTGACGACGCCGGTGCCGGGGCGGAAGCGGGCCCGGGCGACGGAACGCTTGCGACGGCCGGTGGTCTGGGTGAGCGGGGCGGTGGGCATCGTCGGTGTCCTTGTCGTCAGCGGAGTCGTCGTCAGCGGTGTCGTCGTCGGCGGTGGTGTCGTCGGCGGGTGGGTCAGCGGGCCGCTGCGTGGGGGAACTCGAGCGGCGTGGGGGCCTGGGCGGCGTGCGGGTGGTCGGGGCCGGCGTAGACCTTGAGCTTGCCGAGCATCTGACGGCCGAGCGGTCCGCGCGGCAGCATCCCCTTGACGCTGCGCCGAACGGCGTCCTCGGGCTTGCGGGCGAGCAGCTCGGCGTACGACTCCGAGCTGATGCCGCCCGGGTACCCGCTGTGCCGGTACAGGATGTGGCGGTCGGCCTTGCCGGAGGTCATCACGACCTTGGAGGCGTTGACGATCACGACGTGGTCGCCGGTGTCGATGTGCGGTGCGAACGTCGGCTTGTGCTTACCACGGAGAATGCGGGCGACCTCGGTGCACAGGCGACCGAGGACCATGCCCTCGGCGTCGACCACGTGCCAGTCGCGCTGGATCTCGCTGGCTTTCGGGGAGTAGGTGCGCATCGAACTCGTCTCTGATCTCTCGTGTCTGATCTCTCGTGACGTGCGCCCCGGCGGGCGTCGGACGAACCATGTGATGATACGGCGGTGCGTGCGACACGCCAACCACGTGTCATCGGCCGACCGGGTGGGCCCGTCACGGACGCGCGCCCCTCCGGGTTGGGCTACGTTGTCCCGGCGGGCTGCGGAACCCTGGAGCTGCGGAACCCTGGAGGCGACATGTACGAGCGGAATGGCGGGCGTCTCGCCCGGATCGGGATCGTGGCGGCACTCGCCGCCACCGGAGTGGTCGCCACGGCGCCCGCGTCGCCGGTGTCGGCCCAGGCCTGGCAGGTCCGCGACCTGACCACGTCGGGCGTCGACGCCGACCGTCTCGCGGCCGAGCTCGCCGGCGAGGGGGTCACCATCGTGAGCGCGGCGTTCACCGGCGACGACCGCCAGGGGGCGCTTTTCGCCGGCAGCGCACCGATCGACGCGATCGGCCTCTTCGACGGCGTCGTGCTCTCCACCGGCGACGTCAACGACGTGGTCGGCCCGAACAGCTCCAACCAGACGACCACCCAGTTCTTCGGCCAGGACGGCGACCCCGACCTCGACGACCTCGTCGGTGCCACGACCTACGACGCCGCCGTGCTCGAGATCGAGTTCATCCCGACCGACACGGACCTCCAGATCAACTACGTGTTCGGCTCCGAGGAGTACCTCGACTTCGTCGGGTCCCAGTTCAACGACGTGTTCGGCTTCTTCGTGAACGGCGAGAACTGTGCCACCGTCGCCACCGCCGAGGGCCCCGTCCCGGTGTCGATCAACACGATCAACCCCGATGCCAACGCACAGCTGTACATCGACAACCCGGCGTCCTCGCCGAGCTTCAACGTCGAGTTCAACGGCTTCACCCGCCCGCTGACCTGCTTCGCCGACGTCGTGCCGGGTGAGGTCAACACCCTCAAGCTCGCCATCGCCGACACGAACGACCGGATCCGCGACTCGGCCGTGTTCATCGAGGCGTCGGGTGTGACCTCGACGCCGAAGACGCGCTACCAGGCGCTGCCGACGCCCGAGCGGATCTACGACAGCCGCCCGATCGCCCCGATCCCGGCCGGGGGCGACATCACCATCCCGGTCGCCGGGCGCGCCGGCGTCCCCAGCGACGCCATCTCGGTCGCCCTCAACGTGACCTCGACGCGCTCGCTCGCCAACGGGTTCTTCACCGTCTGGCCGAAGGGCGAGCCGCGGCCGAACGCGTCGAACGTCAACTACGAAGCCGGCGTCGACACCCCGAACCTCGTGGTCGCCAAGATCGGTGACGACGGCTCGATCAACGTCTTCGCCGAACAGACGAGCGACGTGGTGGTCGACGTCTTCGGCTGGTTCGACAACACGATCGCCGAGAACGGGTTCACCCCCGTCGTCCCGCGCCGCGTGGTCGACACCCGGACCGCCGGGGTGAAGGCCGCAGCCGGCGAGATCGTGACGTTCCAGGTGACCGGCGGCGGCGTGCCGGCCGGGGTCGACTCCGTCGCGCTCAACCTGACGATCAACGACGCCGACGCCGACGGCTGGGCCGCCGCGTTCGCCGCCGGCGACAGCGTCCCGGAGACCTCGAACGTCAACTTCCGCGCCGGCGAGACACGACCGAACGTCGTGTTCGCGCCGGTGAGCGCGAGCGGCGAGGTCAGCGTGTACATGTTCGTCGGCGGTCACGTCATCGCGGACGTGCTCGGGTCCTACAACACCGAGAGCGATGCCGAGTTGTTCAAGCCCGTCCGGCCGCGCCGCATCTGGGACACCCGCCAGAACGAGATCCTCGCCGCGGACTCCGAGCTCACGCTGAAGGTGACCGACATCGTCGGTGTCCCGTCGACCGCGACCGCCGTCGTGCTCAACGTGACGGTCGCCGCGCCGCAGGCGCCCGGGTACCTGACCGTCTATCCGGCGAACGTCAACCGACCGGAGGCGTCCAACCTGAACTACGTGACCGATCAGGTGGTGCCGAACGTGGTGATCTCCGGCGTGTCACCCGCCGGCGAGATCAAGATCTACAGCTTCGCGACGACCCACGTGATCGTCGACGTCGCCGGCTGGTACGGCTAGCAACCGCGCTCTGCGTCAGCAACGAGGCCCGGCCCGGGCGTTGTTGCTGACGCTCGAGGGGCTGCGGGGGCGTCCCAGCGTTCGCCGTCGTAGCCGACCTCCCACAGCACGAGGCCGTGGGGCGGGGCGACGGTCGGCGCGGCGGCGCGGTCGCGGGCCCGCAGCACGGCCGTGATCTCGCCCGGGGTGCGCTTGCCGAGGCCGACGTCGACCATCGTGCCGACGATGCTGCGGACCATCTGGTGGCAGAACGACGTGGCGGTGATCTCGAAGCGCAGCATCGGTGTGTCGCCGAGCCGCCGCCACCGCACCGAACGCACCCGCCGCACCAGACTCGGCGCGGGCTGCGCTTCGGATACCTTCGGGGACACCTTGGGCGCCCGACAGAACGAGGAGAAGTCGTGCTCGCCCACCAGCGGGTCGCCCGCGGCCTGCATCGCCCACAGCGCGAGCGGACGGGCGACGTGCCACGACGTGCGGCCCGCGAGCGGGTGCGGGACGGGGTCGTTCCACACGTGGTACCGGTAGGTGCGCGAGGTCGCCGAGAAGCGGGCATCGAAGTCGGCGTCGGCCCACGCCACCTCGCGGATCACGACCTCGCCACCGGTGAGCTTGTTCACCCGGCGTTGCAGGTCGGTCAGGTCGGTACCCTCGGGGAGGTCGCCGCTGACGACCTGTCCCCAGGCGTGCACGCCGGCATCGGTGCGGCCGGCACCGGTCGGCTCGAAGGGGATGCGCGTGACGGTCGTGACGGCGTCGGTGAGGACACCGAGGACGGTGCGCGTGCCCGGGTTCGGGGCGAAGCCGCGGAAGCCGGCGCCGTCGTAGGCGACGAGCAGCCGGGCCTGCATGCCAGCCGTCGCCGCCGCGATCAGACGAGCTCGATGCGCGCCATCTTGGCCTTGTCGCCCTCGCGCGGCCCGAGCTTCAGGATGCGGGTGTAGCCGCCGTTGCGCTCGTCGTAACGGGGGGCGATGTCGTTGACCAGCTTGTGGGTCATCTCACGGTCGCCCAGGTACCCCTGGATCTGCCGGATGCGGTGCACCCGCATCGGTCCGTCCTGGGCCTTCTTGCCCTTGGTGATGAGCTTCTCGGCGATGGGGCGCAGGGCCTTGGCCTTGGCCTCGGTGGTCACGATCGCCTCGGCCGCGAACAGCGACGCGGCGAGGTTGGCCATCATCAGGCGCTCGTGGGAGGAGCTGCCCCCGAAGGAGCGGGCTCGGCGTGGGGTCGGCATGGTGGTGGTTCTCCGGCGTCGGCGTTCGATTCGGCGTTCGAGTCAGGTGTGGAGGCTCAGCCGCGCAGCGTCAGGCCGCGCTCGTCGAGCTTCTCCTTCACCTCGTCCAGGCTCTTCTGCCCGAAGTTGGTGATGTTCAACAGGTCGTCCTCGGTCTTGGTGAGCAACTCGCCGACCGTGTTCACCTGGGCCCGCTTGAGGCAGTTGCGCGGGCGCTCGGAGAGGTCGAGGTCCTCGATCGGCAGGTCGAGGTCGGGCGAGCTGGTGGTGGTGTCGATGACCTCGCCGAGCTCGAGGCCCTGGGGCTCCTCGCTGAGGCTCGCCACGAGGTCGACGAGCGAGCGCAGCGTGGCGCCGGCCGAGGCCAGCGACTCCGACGGGGTCACCGAACCGTCGGTCTCGATCTCGATGATGAGGCGGTCGTAGTTGGTCGACTGCTCGACGCGGGTCGGCTCGACGTCGAACGTCACGCGCCGCACCGGCGAGTAGATCGCGTCGATCGGGATCAC
>SKSP01000291.1 GCA_007122945.1 Ilumatobacteraceae bacterium
CGCCCTCGTCCGTTCTGCATCCATCCTTCTGCCCCAGAGTGGAACGAGTGTTGGCTGGAGCAACGTCATGCGGGCAGCAGTGGAGACCGCGGCACGTCTCCACTGGATCCTCGCGCCAGATGAAGACCATCGAGAACGGGCCGCTCGGTTCCTGCGGGAGCGACTTCGAACGGTGAGCGAGATCTCCAAGTTTGATGACGAGGCTCGCCAGGAGATGCGGGGGTACGAGGATGAGGTCCGCGCAGCTGCGGGCCGGGCGGGCCTTCACGTTCCAGGTCCACCGCCCGCCGCGGTTGACCTGATCGTCGATCTGATGAACCGGGACGGCGTCCTGACGCTCAGCGGTCTGAACCGTTCCGAGGTAGCGGTGATGTTCTACCGGTTGCCCTCAGCGCCAACCCACGCGGCCATGCACGGACTCGCCGTACACCACGGCGATCCCCGCAACGATCCCGAACGCCGAATGACCCAGCCGGCGCCCTGGGAGCAGGTCCTCTTGCTCGCCGGCGGGTTGTTCGCGTGCTACGCCTGTGCGCACAGAGCGCTGTTGAAGCTCTACGGGTGGGATCACAGCGAGTGGGACGAAACGACCGCTGCCCTTGGTCAACGGCTGGTCGATGCCCTCGACGCAGCGCGTGTCGGCGTCGTCCCAGGTTCGGCGACTTGAGCTGACAGGCAGGCGCCTATCCTGCGAGCTCCTCGAGCGCGAGGCCGTGAACGACGACGCCGTCATTACGAATGTTGCGCCAGAGTTCCGAGCGGCCGCGCAACTTGCGAGTCGCATCGGTGACAGTCGCCTCGACGATCTCGACGTCGTTGCCCGTGATGGCTCGGACACGGCGGCGCCACGCCTCAATCGAGTCCGCCCACCGTTCGTCGTCCTCATCTACATCGTCGGCGCGGACGACGGCGAGATCGAGGTCGCTTGCGGCATCGGCGTCGCCGCGTACGAACGATCCGAAGGCGATCACGCTGACCGGCTCGGGCGAGATCGTCGATGCAGCCTCTCCGATCTGTCGGAGGGCGATCGCCCGTACGCCGGCGAGCTGAAGGAGTAGTTGTGCGGCGACGTTGTCTCGGGCGAGCACGAACTGGGATGCCGGCGGCACTTCGTGGCGGTGGACGATCCCGAGTTCGACCAGTCGCGGCATCACCCTCGATGCCTGGGCCGGGCTCACGCCGGCGAGACTTGCGAGCCTTCGCAAGGTCAGCGGCGCGGTGATCTTGGCGAGGACAGCGAGCAGCCGACCCTGCGCGCCGCCTACGACGGCTTCGACGGGTCTGGCGAAGTCCACTCCCGCAGACTACGCAGAGTGTCTCATTTAGGAAACGTTTGTTTCATCGGGCAGCCCGACCACTGCCGGGGCAACACGCGCCCGGCCCCGCCGATCGCAGATTGTCTAACGGATTCTCTAACGGACCAGCTGAGAATGGCCGAGAACAGACGACACCAACCGACACCTCGACGGTGCGAAAGCCCTGCTAGATGGCACGAAATGACACCAATCGACGCTGGTCGATATGGCCCCGAGACGGCTCATAACCCGAAGGTCGCAGGTTCAAATCCTGCCCCCGCCACTCGATGGAAAGCCCGGAAACACTGCGTTTCCGGGCTTTCTGCGTTCTGCGGCCAGGGTGCCCGTCTACCGGGTCGTCTACCGTCACCGGCTTGCTGGGCTCGCTGACCTGGGGCTTTGCTGACAGCGGGACGGTAGACGTCTACCGGCTGGTGTCGATGAGGGCGGCGAACTGGGTGGCGGCAGTGGCGCCCATGCCTGGGAGCAGGTGTTGGTAGGTGTGCATCGTGAAGCCGGGGTGGGCGTGACCGAACCGTTCGGCGACGACCTTGATCGGGACGCCGGCGGCGACGAGCAACGACGCGTGCGTGTGCCGGAGATCGTGGAACCGGATCCGGGGCAGGTCGGTCGTGGCGATGATGCGCCCGAACAGTTGCGAGAACGACTCCGGTGACGGCGTCCGGTGGTAGGTGCTGAGGAACATCGGCGTTGCCGGCTCGATCGTCGCGCCTTCGATGACGAGACGGCGCCACCACTGCTCGAGCAGCGCGACGGTGTTCACATCGAGGTCGATCCGGCGACGGCTGGTGCGGGTCTTCACCGGACCTTCGACGGTGCGGCCCATCGTGACCTGACGCGTCCGCACGATCGACAGGCTCGAGGTGTTGACGTCGAGGTCGCCCCAGTTCAGACCGGCGACCTCGCCGCGTCGCATCCCGGTGTGCGCGACGAGATGCAACGCCGGGTAGAACCGAAGACGGTGTGCAGCGGTCAGGAATCGGCCGAGTTGCTCGGCGTTCCAGATCGCAGGCACCGCTGAGCGATTCGTGGGTTTCGGGGGTCGTGCGCGGCGCGCAGGGTTGGCGTCGATGAGTTGGCGGTCGACGGCGAGGTCGAGTGCGTTGAAGATCACCCGATGGATCTCCAGCACCGACTTGGGTGCCAGACCCTGGCGGCGACGCCCACCGTTCGCGATGAGATCGCCGTAGCAGGCGTCAGGGTCGTCGGGTCGCAGCGCGTCGAGTCGGATCGTGCCGACTCGTGGCGCGATTTCGTGGTCGATCATCCACCGATACCTGTTCGCAGTGGCGTGCGTGAGCGTTCCCTTGGTGGCGAGCCACGTGGTCGACATGAACCCGCCCAATGTCGCCGCGCACAACGGCTTCGGACGCTGGCGGTCGATGCGACGCCGCACCTCTTCGGCATCACCAATGTCGGAGCCGGCGGGATGCCATCGGCGGCGTTCGCGTCCGGTGATGGGGTCGTGGCCGTTGTAGGCGACGACGTAGAAGCAATGGTTGCGTTGCACGATGTAGGACATCGCCATTCATCGGCTCGTCGGGTCACCAACCCGAAGATCATTGCGCCACCGCCGGATGGGCTCGGCTGGCACTGCGCGATTCAGTCATGGCGCGCCCCGGCTGCCGCTACGGTCGAGCTCGTGGCTCGCAGGGATGCTGGTGACGAGGTGCCGGTCGTTGATGTGGTCGGCCGGCTCGATGAGGGGACGGCCCGCCGGCTGTTGGTCGAGGCGGCGGAATCGCACGAGGACGTGCTGCGGGCGGTTCGTCTCGCAGCGACGGATGACGATGACCGGCTCGACGTGTTGAGGGCTGCGGTCGACGACGGGCTGCGTACCCGTCGTCATCTCGACTATTGGGGCTCATCGTCGTGGGCGCAAGATGCGGCCCCGGTCGTCGACGCACTCGCGAGTGAGGTGGCGGAGCGGCCGTCGGCGGAGCTGGTGTTGTTGTTGCAGCGGGCGGCCGGTCACCTGGTGAAGGTGATCCTGCGTGCTGATGATTCCAACGGGATGATCGGCGGGCTGGCCCGCGATGTGCTCGAGCTGCATCGGGTGGCGTGCGCGGCTGGGGTTGCCGAGCCGCGAGCGTTGGCGACGTGGATGGTGCGGTTCGCGTTCGACGATCAGGACTTCTTCGAAATCGACCCGGTCGCCTACGCCGATGCGCTCGGCGACGACGGGCTGTCTGTGTACCGGCGTGAGGTCGCCAAGCGTTCTGCGCCGGACAGCGCCCCGGCAGACCGATCGCCGGTGTTGCGTGACCTCTACGGCGAGTTCCCGAGCTTCGCCGCAAAGTACGCGGCCGAGCGTCTCGCGGTCATCGACGGCGACGTCGACCGGCTCGTCGAACTGCTCGGCGGCGACCTGTCGTCGCCGCACCAGTTCACCCGTGTCGCGGAGGCGATGATCGAACTCGACCGGCCAGCGGACGCGTTGGCGTGGGCGCATCGGGGGATCGCCGAAACCACGGGGTGGCAGGTCGCGAACCTGTACGACCTTGCCGCCGACATGCTCGCCGACACCGGTGACATCGAGGGAGTTGTCGGGTTGCGGCGGCACCACCACGAACGAATGCCGAGCTCGTCGACCTACGCCAAGCTGCAGACAGTCGCCCGAACCAACGGCACCTGGGATGAGGAGATCGCTGGGGCACGGGCCGTCCTCGCCTCACGGGACACCGGTGGACTGATCGATGCGCTGCTCACGGACGGCGACCCCGACGAAGCATGGCGGGTCGCGACGTCGAAGAACCAGCCGCTGATGTCGTCGCAGTGGCAGCGCCTCGCCGAGGCCCGTGAACGAGCAGCGCCGCACGAGGCGATGGAGGTCTACCTACGCCTCGCGGACGAAGCGCTCGAACACGCGGACAAACGCGCCTACCGCGTGGCCGTCCGCCATCTCGAGGCAGCACGCCGCACCGCCGCAGCGGCTGACCGAACCACAGCGTTCCGCGAGCACCTCGCAGGTCTCCGGGAGCGGAACCGTCGCCGTCCCGCGCTGATCTCGATGCTCGACAAAGCAGGCCTGGAGTGAGCGGGAAGCGGCGATTCCTCCGTGAAGGAGACCGGCTCGACGATGACGACACGATCGTCATCCGAGGTGGGCACCTCGATCCAGCGACACTGCGTGTCGATGCCGAGCGCTACCACCAGATCTACGGCGAGTACGGGATCTCGGTGTTCGCGGTTCGCAACGTCAGCGTCGACGAGCTCGCACAAGCCGTACCGCTGGTGCGGTTCGAAATGCTGACCCTTCTTCGAGTGGGTGCGCTTCGCACGGCTGGGTTCCGTCTCGAACCGACCGGCAAGAACCCACAGCACTTCACGGTCGCGTTCGACGACCTCGATGACGGCGTCGACGCACTGGTCGCCTGCGAGCATCGCAGTTGGCGAAACCCGTATCATGAACCCTGACCTGACAGAGGTGACCCATGGACGATCTCGATCTCGTAGCCGACCTGAACGCCCAAGACGACGACGGTCTCGGCTGGTCCACCCTCGCTGACGCGGTTTCCCCCGACCGGGTACGTCCCGGCGCAATGCTGCTCGCCGGCAACGATCAGGCCCGAGCGGTCGTCCGCGTCGTCGCTGTCGACGACGACGGACAGATCCACTTCACGGTCCTTTCGGGATCGGTCGCCAAGAACCGACACCTCCTCGACCGAACTAGCGCCTGAACACGGTCGACCCGAGTGGTGACTGGGCCGGGTCGTCACCAACAACACCCTCATAACCCGAAGGTCGCAGGTTCAAATCCTGCCCCCGCCACCAAGTGATTGATGAAGGCCCAGGTCAGCGACCTGGGTCTTCATCGTTGCTGGCGGTTTCCCCCGGTTCAGGCGCTCTTCCTCCGGCGGTTCCCCCACCGTTCCCCCGTGTCGTTGGCGGCCGGGGGAACGGGCTTGGCGAGCCGCTCGGTGGCGGTGGCGGCGTCGGTTTGAATGCCGGGCAAAAGGTGTTGGTAGGTCAATCACCGCGTAGTAGCGGTCGCCGCGCTGTCGGACGTAGCCCTTCATGATGCTCCTCCTTCGATGCGGGTCCGATGGTCGGCACCCGGGGGAACAATCGGTAGACGATCCCAGCAACCGGTGCTCGTTCGCACGCTCACATGTGAAGGTCCATGTAGGCGGGCGGCCGACCCAGAGTGGAAGTCGGGAGATCGACCGCCGCGGCCGGGGCGACGGAAGGGCGCGGGACGGCCCCTCCCGGCTGGCTGATGGCACACGAAGACCCGATTCGAGGAACCACAATGATAGTGTTGTGCTGTGCTTCCTGGGTTCAATCCTGACAGCGGTCGGTTGCCGCCGGGTGAGCACGTCGCGTCGTGGGACGAGGTGGTCGAGCGGTTCGGGTGGACCGAACGCCGCCGACGCATGCTCGACGAAGCGATCGAGTTGCTCGCCGAAGCCGGCTGCCGCCAGATTCGGTTGAACGGCAGCTTCGTCACTGCCAAGGATGAACCCGGCGACTTCGACGCCTGCTGGGACACCGACGACGTCGATCTCGAGGCGCTCGACCCGGTGCTGTTGGATCTGTCCGATCACCGGGCTGCGCAGAAGGCGCGCTTCGGTGGAGAGCTGTTCCCGAACGTGATCGAATCTCAGTCGGGTCTGTCGTTCGCCGACTTCTTCCAGAACGAACGCGACACCAGCCGCAAGGGCATCGTCGTCATCCGCCTCTCGAAAGGAGACGCATCGTGATCACCAACGAAGTGCAGTACCGGGCCACCAGAGCACATCTCGAACGCTTCGAGGAGGCTGCCGCGAACATCGAGGCCCGCCCCGGTAAGCGCACCAAGCTCGAACGCCTCGAGCTCGACGCCGTACGCGCCCAGGCCGACGACCTGCGCGCGGAGCTGGCCGACTTCGACGAGCTGCGCGCCGGCACGCTGTCGACGTTCGATGCCGCCTCACTCGAAGAGTTGTCGACGGTGCTCGTCAAGGCGCGGATCGCTCGCGGCTGGACCCAACGTCAGCTCGCCGAGGCGCTCGGGATGGCCGAACAGCAGATCCAACGCTACGAAGCAAACGACTACCGCTCGACCAGCCTC
>SKSP01000252.1 GCA_007122945.1 Ilumatobacteraceae bacterium
ATCAGCCGGAGGTGCGTCCAGCCGAATCACGTCGACCCGGATCACGTCGACCCGGATCACGTCGACCCGGGCCACCTCAGCTGGTGTCGGCCGTTCGCCTGGCGCCGAACAGCTGGGCGACCGCGCTCCACAGCAGGTAGCAGCCGGCAGCGGCGAGGGTGCCCACGGCCACGCCGACCGCGTTCGCGGCGATGTCACTCACCTCGAACGTCCGGGTGGCGGTGTAGCGATCCTGGGCGACCTCGACCACGGCGCTGACGACCAGCACGATCGCGGCGCCGACCGCCAAGCCCCGCCAGCTCCACACGGCCAACCCGACGAGCAGCATCGCCACGCCCCACACGCCGATGTGCACCAACGTGTCGCTCGCCGGGAACCGCGGGTCACTCCTGAGCCGGGCGGGTCGGCCGCCCGCGTCGAGCCGCTCCGACAGCCGGGCGATCAGGTCGCCGCCGAGCCGCCGGGACACGCCGGGGGCACGGTCGGAGAGCATCAGCGCGGCGTTGAACGCCACGGCGCCGAGGCCGAGGATCGCGACGAACACGCGGAGTCCGAGGGGTGGACGATGACGGGGGGACATCGTCCACCACTGTCACCGAGCGACGACCCGATCGCAAGGCACCCCTCGACCGGTCAGCCGGTCGTGACCCGCTGGGTCCAGGTCGTGTGGAGGAACCGTTCGAAGCGGTCGTTCCAGCGGCTGAGCCTGGGCCAGCGTTCGACGAGGTGTTCGGTGGCGGTGGCGGCGTCCCAGCCGTGGCGACGCATCAGCCAGGCCCGCAGGACGAGCCCGTCATCTCGCCCTCGTCTCGCGCCATGTCCGCCTCCCGTCGTCGTCCTCACCGTACGCGAGGGGTACCGGTCGGTTCGTCGGAGCCGCTCACCGCACGAAACCCGTGGCGTGACGCGATGCGACACCGACCAACATGGTTTCCATGACGACGTTCTGCGTGATGGTGCACCGTGTCCGGGTCCGGTCGACCCGGGCGCTGGGGGTGGCACCGGCTCGATGCCGAGGTGGCGGACCGCCTCGTCGCTGACGCCGGGCTGCCGGCCGGCGCGCTCGTGCTCGACGTCGGTGCCGGGGACGGCGTGATCACCGAACGGCTCGTCGCCGCCGGGTGCCGGGTCGTGGCGGTCGAGCTGCACCCCGGGCGGGCCGCCCACCTCCGACGACGCTTCGCCCACCGGGTGACCGTGGTGCAGACCGACGCGACCGACCTGCGCCTGCCCCGTCGACCGTTCCACGTCGTGGCCAACCCACCGTTCGCCGTCAGCACCGCGCTGCTGCGCCGACTGCTGCAGCCCGGCACCCGCCTCGTCTCCGCGCACCTCGTCCTGCAGGATCAGGTGGCCCGCCGATGGGCGTCCGCCGACGCGCCCGGGCGCCGGCGGTGGGCCGCAACGCACGACGTCCGCGTCGGGCGACGGATCGCTCGCCGCCGGTTCTCACCGCCGCCGCGCGTCGACGCCCGGGTCCTCCACCTCGACGCCCGCCGCACCCCTCACCGCACCCCTCGCCGTCCGCGTCGGATCTGACCACCCCGGGATGACGAACCCGACGCGGAACCGGAGGATCGCCCGATCATTCAGTGGAGCTGATGGTCGATCGGCACGAATCGTCGCTTTTCACGCGGGCTCGGCGCGCGGAGAGTTGAGCCATGACTGCACCATCCAGCGGTTCCGAAGCGATCAACACGTCCGAACCGGGCACCGTCGAGGTCGCCTCGTCGACCGATCGCTACCGGAGCCGCACCGTCGAGCACGGCGCCTGCACGATGCTGCGCGACGCCACCCTCGCGTTCGACGGTCTCGTCGCCGTCGCCCGCCGGCACCACGTCCTCGAGGATCGCGAGGTTCGCCGCTCCCTCGGCGACGTCGTGCACACGATCACGGCGTCGATCGGTCCGCCGACGACGAACGCTCGCACCGAGCGGCCGACCGCCGACGTCGGGTCCGTGCTGATCGAGCGCGCCGCAGCCCGTTTCTCGACCCGGGTCCTCGCGACGGAGATCGGCCTCCGCCCGTGCCCACCGGACGTCCTCACCGCCGTACGCGCCGCCCGCCGCGCCATCGTCGCCGCGTCACCGGCGCTCACGGATCGACCCGACGACGGGAACGATCGGATACCCGCTCCGACGACCGTCGTCGTCGTGTACGGACTGCTACGCGGCCGGGGCGCGCTGGAACCCGTGCTGCGCGCCCTCGCCCCTCGGCCGGCCACGTCGATCCACGTCGTCGGGACGCCGGTCCCCGTGCGCGTCGACGACACCCGCACGATCCTCGACCTCGAGTACGGCAACGGTCCCACCGGCAGCACCGACATCCGGCTGGCCGGAGCGCACCTCGCATGGGTCGTCCGGCACCTGAACGACGCCGGGCACCGGGTCGCCTCCACCTCCGTCGCCACCGGATCGCTCGCTGCGCACGTCGAGCGACTCGTCCCGACGGATGCCGGCAACGGGTCCGATCCCCACCCTGGCGCGGACCACGGGGCGCTGGTCGTCGCGGTCGGTCGGTTCGCCGCGGTCCGGACCTGGCGTCTGCGGCGGCAGGTACGACCGGCCGGCGCCTCGGTCGTGGTCGCCGGGCGTCGGAGCACGGCCCTCCCCGACCCCCGCCCCGTCGTGGGAGAGTGACGGGGTGGACCTCACGCTCCAGCAACTGCGGATGCTCCGTGAGCTCGCCGACGTCGGCACCATCGCCGCCACCGCCCAGTCGCTCGGCTACACGCCCTCCGCGGTGTCCCAGCAGCTCAGCGCGCTGGAGCGCGCCGTCGGCCAACCGCTCCTCGAACGGGTCGGCCGCAACGTCAGGTTCACCGATGCCGGACGAGTCCTCGCGGATCACGCCCGCACCGTCCTCGACCAGGTCGAGGCCGCCCACACGGCGCTCGAACAGGTCGCCGCCCAGGTGCGCGGCGAGATCGCCGTCGCCGTGTTCGAGTCGGTCGCGTCCACGCTGCTCCCGGCGATGCTGACCCTCCTCGGCGCCCGTCACCCCGAGCTGCGTCTCCGCACCCGGCAGATGGAACCGCACGCCGTCCTCGACGTGCTCGCCCGAGGCGAACTCGACATCGCGTTCACGATCGACTACCCGCACGCCCCCGCCCCGCAGCGCGACGACATCGTCCGGTACACGGTCACCGACGACGACTTCCGCCTCGTCGTCGCCGCCGACGACCCGCTCCGCGGCCCGCGGGTCCCGCTGTCGTCGCTGTCGGGCCGGCCGATGATCGCCGAACCACCCGGGACGAGCTGTGGGCAGTGCATCCTCGTCGCCTGCCGGGCGGCCGGGTTCGAGCCGGACCTCGTCCACCAGCTCGAGGACTACACGACCGCACTGCACCTCGTCGCGGCCGGCCACGGCAGCGCGCTCGTGCCCGATCTCGGCCTCGAAGCCGTGCCACCGGGCCTGCGCGTACTCGACACCGACCCACCGGTGCAGCGCACGATCCAGCTCGCCTACCGCTGCGGCAGTGCGGATCGGCCCGCCATCCGGGCGGTGCGCGACGCCGCGGTCGAGGTCGTCGGCGTCCGCCGTCTCCGCCAGGCCGGCTGACGCGTACCGGGCCGGCGGTCGGCGGTCAGCCGTCGGCGGTCAGGCGGTCAGCGGTCAGCGGTCAGCGGTCAGCGGAAGATGATCAGCAGGAACACCGCGGCGATCGCGACGACGAGCCAGATGCGACCCGGGCCGTGTCGGCCGATCGCCGCGAACGCCCGCTCGACGTGACCCGCGGGCGAGTTCTGCCGGTACCGGAACCCGCCGGGTGGCCGCTTCCAGGAATCGTCGGGCACGCCTCCTACTCTCCCACGCCCCCGGTCCTGTGGCGGATTCAGCGGGCCGCTCGTCGACGAACTCGACGGAGAATCGCCGACGACGAGACCTCGTCAGGCGATGCCGAGGATCCAGCCCTCCTCGGTGACCACCCGCTCGACGTCGTCGGCGTCGACGTCCGGCGCGAACCAACCGCCGAGGCGGCCCGCCGCGTCCGCCTCGGCCAGACGGCGGCACACCGTCATCACCTGGGCGGCGTCCTTGACCTCGTGGAGGTCGCGCTCGAGCTCGAACGCGCTCGGCCAGATCTCGGCGTGCACGACCACGTCGTCACGGCCGCCGGTCGGATCGTGGGTGAGGCCCGTCGTGAACGGCCACACCTCCGAACGCTCGGCCAGGTCCGGGTCGTCCACCAACCGGGAGATGACCGGGATGGCGAGCAGCGCCTGACTGCCGACGCTGCCCGCGTAGGCCGTCTGCCAGACCGACAGCGGCCGGCGACCGGTCTCGAAGCAGCGCCGCTCGGCGAGCCGGAACTCATCGATCGGGCCGGCCGGACCGGGCACCGGGAAGCGGTGCGCCTTGCGGGGGTCGAGCGAGCGCGACCGCTGCGTCGCCGGGCACCCCCAGAACGGCCCGGTCGTCCCGCCCGATCCCGCAGCGACGAGTTCGTTCAGCCGGGCGGCCAACTCGAAGCGGTTGTTGCGGTTGCGCTCGTCGTCGCGCACTTCCGCGGTCAGGAACGACCACATCGCCCGCCAGTTCGCGGCCGGGCCGGGCAGACACGCGGCGAAGCCGACCGGGTAGCCGAACGGGACGTCGAGACCGACGAGCACGCGCCGCTCCGTCGCGCCCACGAGCACGTCCTTCAGCGCAGCTCCTGCCGCCCGGCGCGTCCGGTGGTTCACGACGTCCACCTCGCCGGTCACCACGTCGAGCGTCGCCGACCAGATCGAGTCGCGTCCGCACCTCGGGACCGAGCTCGCGCTCCAGTCCACCATCACGAACACGTCGAACAACCCGGACGCCATCCGGGAATGATGCCCGCCCGGGAGGGAACCGGCTCACACCCCGTCCGTACGGTCGGTGCCATGGACGAGCGGGAACCGGACGGACCGACGAGCGGTCGTCGGACACAGGCAGACCGGCGGATCGCGGCGGTGGTCGCCGTCGCGATCGGCCTGCTCGTGCTCGCGTTCGTCCTCGCGGCGATCGCCGCCGGCAGCAACGGCGGCACGGGCTGATCCTCGGCCACACCCGGGGGCTACCGTCTCGCCGGTGATCACCCTCGGCGCGATCGCCATCGGTGTCGTCGCCGCCTATCTCGTCGGGCTGTCGAAGACCGCGCTGCCCGGCGCAGCGCTCGTGGCCACCCCGCTCATCGCGACCGTCGTCGACGGCCGCGCGATCCCCGGCACCACCTTGCCGATCCTCATCGCGGCCGACCTGTTCGCCGTGGCCTGGTACCACCAACACGCCCGGTGGGACCTGCTGCGCGGGATCCTGCTCCCGGTCGCCGCCGGGTTCGCCGTCGGGGTGTGGTTCTTCGTCGCGATCGGGTCGAGCACCCGCATCCTCGACATCGTCATCGGCGTGATCATCATCGTGATGGTCACACTGCAGGCAGCGCGCATGATCCGGCGGTCGGCACCGAGGCCGTCCACGAGACGGACCGCCTCGATCTACGGCGTCACCGGCGGGTTCGCGACGTTCGTGTCGAACACGGCCGGGCCGGTGATGAACACGTACCTCGTCGGCGTCGGCCTCGACAAGCACCAGCTGATCGGCACCTCCGCCTGGTTCTACTTCGTCGTCAACGTCGCCAAGATCCCGCTGTACCTGGCGCTCGGTGCGTGGAGCGATGGCGGCCCGTTCTTCACCGCCGAGGGGATGGCGTACGCCGGGCTGCTCGTGCCGGCCGCGGTCGCCGGCGCGTACAGCGGCCGCAGCCTGTTCCCGCACATCCCCCAACGGGCGTTCCTCGCCGGGGTGCTCGTGCTCGCCGGGCTGGGCGCCGTGCGGCTGCTGGTGCCCTGACGGCGTCGCCGCCGGGTCAGCGCGCGTCGGCGAGGACCTCGTCGAACACGTCGCGGGTCGCCTCGTCGAACGCGACGAGGCGCACGAGGTCGATCGGTCCGGCGTCGGCGCGCAGCGTCGCCACGGCGACCTCGGTCGCGGCGCGGAGCGGGTAGCCGAAGATGCCGGTCGAGATCGCCGGGAAGGCGATGCTGCGGGCCCCGGCGTCGGCGGCCACCTCCATCGATCGGCGGTAGCACGACGCCAGCAACTCGGGTTCGCCCTCGTCGCCGCCGTGCCAGACCGGGCCGACCGCGTGGACCACCCACGTGGCCGGCAGGTCGAAGCCCGGGGTGACGACGGCGTCACCCGTGGTGCACCCACCGAGGTCGGCGCACGCCTCCGCGAGCCGGGGACCGGCGGCCCGGTGGATCGCGCCGCACACCCCGCCGCCCGGCGCGAGCCGCTCGTTCGCCGCGTTGACGATCGCGTCGACCGCCTCGCGGGTGATGTCACCGACCACCGTCTCGATCCGCGCCATGTCCCTCAG
>SKSP01000187.1 GCA_007122945.1 Ilumatobacteraceae bacterium
AGCGCCGCCGCGACCGTGGGGTCGTCGGGGTCGGGGACCGCGTCGGCCGCGGTGTCGACGCCGTTCACCACGACCGGGCCGAGCTGCACGCCGACCTGGTCCTCCAGGGCGAAGGCGGTCTCGATCACCTCGTTGACCGGCGTCGTCTCGGCGAGCGTCACGAGCACGACCTGACAACGCTCGGCGTCGCCGAGCAGCTCGAGCACGTCGGTCGCCTGGGCGCGCACGGGACCGCCCCGGACCGCGTCGAGCATCCCGCTGGCGGAGGTCAGGAACGTGATCGCGTGTCCGGCCGCAGGGCCGTCGACGACGATCACGTCCCACTCGCCGGACCGCTCGAGCTGCTTCACCTTGCCGAGCACCACGATGTCGTCGATCCCGGGCGCGGCCGTGCCGATCACGTCGATCACCCCGGTGGCCGTCAGCCGCTTGGCGACCCGGCCGAACCCGTGTTCGCGGAGGTACTCGTCGAGCGCGGCGGGCGCGGCGATGCTGCGGATGGTGACGTCGCTCTCGGCAAGCAACTCGGCGAGCGTCGGCTTGCCGTCGAGCTCGATCGCGAGCACGCGAAGTCCGCGGGCGGCTGCGGCGCGGGCGAGAACTGCCGTTACCGTGGTCTTGCCGACACCCCCCTTGCCGGCGACGATGACCACCCGAGCGGCGGTGAGCGACGCGACGGGATCCGTCGCCGACACGGCCAACTGATTCTCGTTCTCCGGAGGCACCTGTGCGCAGACTAGCGATCGTCATGCTCGCCACCGCCGCGCTGGCGGGGCTGGCCGGGCTCGCCGGGCTGGCGGTCGGGACGGCGGGAGCGTCCGCGGTCGGCCCCGGCGTCGCGAGCACCGACGAGCCGACCGACGAGGCGTCGTCGTTGCGGATCGACCCGGACGACCCGCCGCCCGTCGACGTGTTCCAGGTCAGCGGCCTGTTCGACGAGATCATCGTCGCCGGGATCGACGCGGCGATCGACCGGGCCGTCGCCGAGGGGTCGCAGGCCCTCATCCTCCAGGTCGACTCCGAAGGTGCGGTCGTCGGCGACGAAGCGATGGTGGCGCTGCTGCAGCGGGTGGCGACCTCGCCGGTCACGGTCGGGGTGTGGGTCGGCCCGTCGGGCGCCCGGCTGTACGGCCAGGCCGCCCAGATCCTGGCGGTCGCCGACGTGACCGGCATGGCGCCCGGCGCGCGGGTCGGCCACCTCGGCCCGTTCCTCGACCTGCCCGACCTTCCCGACGTGGCCGTCGACTTCGGCGAGGACGCCAACCGGGAGCTGCGCAACCGTTCGCTCGGGTTGACCGAGGCCCGCGAGCTCGACGTGTTCCGTCAGCGGATCCCCGACCAGGGCATCGCGACGATCGCCAACATGGTGGATGCCCTCGACGGCTACACCAAGGACGGCCAGGTGCTCGTCACCACGACCGAGACGGTCACCGACGAGGGCACCGTCCAGCGCGACACGGTCGCCACGGTGCGCTTCGCCAAGCTCGGTCTCGTCGACGAGCTGTTCCACACGGTGGCGAGCCCGCCGGTCACCTACCTGTTGCTGCTGATCGGCCTGGCACTGCTGGTCTTCGAGTTCTACACCGCCGGCGTCGGCGTGGCGGGGGTGGTGGGTGCCGGCTCGATCGTGCTCGCCGCGACCGGTCTCGCCGCGCTCCCGACGAACTGGTGGGCGGTCGGGCTGCTCGTCGCCGCCACGGTGGCGTTCGCCGTCGACGTCCAGGTCGGGCTCCCACGGGTGTGGACCGGCATCGGGATCGTGCTCACGGTGATCGGGAGCTGGTGGTTGTTCGCGCCGCTGCCCGGCGTGTCGCTGCGGCCGTCGTGGATCACGCTCGTGGCCGGCATCGGCGGGATGATGTTGGCGTTCATCGTCGGCATGCCCTCGATGGTGCGGACCCGCTTCGCCACGCCGACGATCGGACGCGAGTGGCTGATCGGCCGGCTCGGCACCGTGGTGGAGCGGGTCGGGCCCGACGGTGTCGTCGAGGTGAACGATGCCCGTTGGCGGGCCCGGACCAACCGGGCCACCCCGGTCGAGCCCGGCGACCGGGTGCGCGTCGCGGCGATCGACGGGATCACTCTCGAGGTGGAGCCGCTCGAGGGGGCGGCCCGCGACTACCGCGAGATGCGTCGGCGGGGTCCGGACCCGGCGGCCGACGACCCGGATGCGGACGCGGACCACCCGGAAACCTCGCCCTGACCCCTTGCGGTGCAGGCTCCGACGACCTACCGTCGGCGAGAGATGAAGCGGAGCACCTCCCGGGCTGCGGACCAGCTCGACTGGCAGCGCGATGCTGCCTGTCGGGGCGAGCGGGCCGCCGCCTTCTATCCCCCACTGAAGCCCGAGGCCAAGGCCGAGCGATTGGCGCGGGAGCGCATCGCCAAGGCGATCTGCCACGCCTGTCCGGTCCGCGTCGAGTGCCTCGAGCACGCCGTGGTCCACGACGAGCGCTACGGCATCTGGGGTGGGCTGACCGACGTCGAGCGTCGGCACCTGCCGCGCTCGGCCTGATCGGTCATGTCTCCGTCGGCAGACGGGGGCCACCGACGCGCAGGTCGTCGCGCCGCCGGGTCACCCCGCGGGCGTCCAGCTCGGCCACGAGGGGGAGCGCGTGCTTGCGGGTGACACCCAGGTCGTCGCGGAACTGGGCGACGGTGAAACCGTCCGGATGTCGGTCGAGCAGTCGGGCGGCAGCCCGGGACGCCTGCTCGATCACGGCGTGGTGGAACACGATGCCGTCGCGCTCGACGAGCAGGCCGCGTCGCACCAGCTCGCGCAGCTCGCCACGATCGACGCCGTCCGGTGCCGGTGGGGCGTACCCGCCGGCCAGCGCCACGGCCAGGAACGGGTGGTCGGCGAGCTCGTCGGCGGTGTCGACGGGCCGGGCGCGCCCGGCGTCCACCCGCACGGTGCCGAGCGTCTCGAGCACGGCGCGCTGGCGGTCGTCGAGTGTCGCCACGTCCAGGCCCAGCGGTCCGGCGTCGACCACCATCTGTTCGACCTCGGCGGCGGTCGCGGTCACCACCTCGACGGGCGCGACCCAGCGGCCGACCACCGGCGCGATCCGTTCACCGGTGAGCAGCTCCAACGCGTCGGTGTCGACCCAGCCCCGCTCGGCCACCACGCGCTCGACGGATCGGTCGGGAGCGGCGCGCGCCGCCGGGAGGACCGGATCGACGTCGAGCACCTCGCCGCCGCCGATCGTCTCGTCGCGGCCGGACTCGCGCACGACGAACCGGTCGCCGGGCAGCAGCGGGAGCCGCACCGGCGCGAAGACCCGCACCGCACCGGACGCACCGGGCGCGAGCGCGTCGTGGCCGAGCACCCGGAGACGAACGGGTACCTCCCGGGACCCGACGTAGAGCAGGTGGGCACCGCGTCGCGACACGTCGTGGTCGAGTGACGCCAGCACGTCGAGGCGGGCGTCGACGCGGTCGGTCACGTGCCAGCTGCCCTCGGTCACGACGACGTCGCCGCGCGACAGGTCCGCGTGCGAGACGCCGGACAGGTTGAGGGCCACGCGATTCCCGGGACCGATCTCGGCGACGGTCCGTCCGAGCGTCTGGATCGCCCGGACCCGGGCGCTGCGGCCTCCGGGTTCGATCCGGACCGTGTCACCGACGGTGAGCGAGCCGTCGGTGAGGGTGCCGGTGACGACGGTCCCGCTGCCCGTCGGTGAGAACACCCGGTCGATCCACAGCCGGGGTCGGCCGCGGTCGCGGGCGGCGGGCGTGTCGCGGACCAGTTCGTCGAGGTGGTCGCGCAGCTCGTCGAGGCCGGTGCCAGCGGTGGCCGACACCGGGACGACCGGTGCGCCCTCGAGGAAGGTGCCGGTCACGTGGTCGATGACGTCGAGCGTGGCGATCTCGACCGTCTCGTCGTCCGCGAGGTCGACCTTGGTGAGCGCGACCAGGCCGCGGCGGACACCGACCAGCTCGAGGATGCGCAGGTGCTCCTCGGACTGCGGCTTCCACCCCTCGGTGGCGGCCACGACGAACACGCACGCGTCGACACCGCCGACGCCGGCGAGCATGTTGCGGACGAAGCGCACGTGCCCGGGCACGTCGACGAAGCTGACGCCGGAACCCGAGGGGAGCTCGGTGTGCGCGAAGCCGAGGTCGATCGTCAGCCCGCGGCGCTTCTCCTCCTCGAACCGGTCCGGGTCGGTGCCGGTGAGCGCCAGCACGAGCGACGACTTGCCGTGGTCGACGTGCCCGGCCGTGGCGACGACCCTCATCGTCCCTGCCTCATCTCGTGGGCCTCATCTCGTGGGCCTCATCTCGTGGGCCTCATCGCTCGCGCCTCACGCGAGGGCCCGGAGGGCGTCCACCAGGGTGGCGTCGTCGGACGGGTCGACGCTGCGCAGATCGAGCACGGTGCGGTCGTCGCGCACCCGGGCGATCACCGGGGTCGCGTGGGCCCGGAGCGCCGCGAGGTGGTCGCCGTCCAGCTCGACGCCGAACGACGCCATCGTGACACCCGGGGCCGATCCGGCACCGGGCAGTGCGTCGGTCGCCACGACCCGCATCGCATCGGCCCCTCCGACCGCACCGACCTGTTCAACCACCGCCCGGGCGCGCGCTTCGAGCTCGGCCACCGACACCGCCACCATCCGCCAGAACGGCACCCGCTCGGTCACCTCGCGCCCGAGGTAGGCGAGGGCGAGGTCCTGGAGCGCGGCCAGCACCAGACCGCCGGGGCGGAGCGCGCGGGCGAGGGGGTGGGATGCGCACCGCGCGACCAGGGCGGCGTTCCCGGCGATGATCCCCGCCTGTGGGCCGCCGAGCAGCTTGTCCGCGCTGAACGTCACGAGTGCCGCACCGGCCGCGATCGTCTGCGCCGCGGCGGGCTCGTCGGCCAACCACGCGGGTGGCGCCCCGGGCAGCCACGGCACGTTGGCGTCGAGCAGCCCGCTGCCGATGTCGGCCACCACCGGTACGTCCAGCTCCGCGAGCTGCGTCACCGGGGTGTCCTCGACGAACCCCTCGATGCGGTAGTTGCTGGGGTGCACCTTCAGCACCATCGCGATGTCGGCACCCGGACGGGCCATCGCCCGCCGGTAGTCGGCGAGTCGGGTGCGGTTGGTGGTGCCCACGTCGACGAGCCGGGCGCCGGACTGCTCCATCACCTCGGGGACCCGGAACGCGCCCCCGATCTCGACGCTCTCGCCGCGGCTGACCGCCACCTCGCGGCCCTCGGCCAACGCCGCCACGACGAGCAGCACCGCGGCCGCGTTGTTGTTGACCACCATCGCCGTCTCGGCACCGCACAGGCGGGCGAACAGTTGGCCCACCGCGCGCTGGCGCGAGCCGCGCTCGCCGGTGGTCAGGTCGAACTCGACGGTCTGCGCCCGGGCGTTCTGGGCGTGGGCCACCGGTGCCCTCCCGAGGTTGGTGTGGAGCAGCACCCCCGTCGCGTTGACGACCGGGGTCAGCAGCGTCCGGCGGAACAGTGCTGCTCGGTGGGCGGCGGAATCCGGTTCGCCGGCGGCGATCGCGGCGCGGGCGATGTCGACGAGCACCGGGTGCGGGAGCCCCGTGCCCGACAGCGATCGGGCCAGCACGTCGACCGACGGCGGTCGGTCGGACGGTGCGTCGGCGGCGACCGTGGTTCGGGTCCCGGACTCGTGGCTCATCACCGCTGAGCCTACGGTCACGGCTCGTGGGGGTGGGGACGGTGCTCGACCGCGTGCCCGCCTACGCTCCCCGACGTGGCCGCCGTTCCCCCCAGCGACTCGTCCGCCGACCCCGACGTCGACCGTGTTCCCGTCGGCGCCGACCGGGTCGACCGCGTGCCGGTCGACATCGTCCGTCTCGACGCCGACCTCGAGCTGCCGACCTACGCCCACCCAGGTGACGCCGGGCTCGACCTGCGGGCGCGGACGTCGGGCGTCGTCGCGGCCGGCGGCGGCCGGTTACTCGTGCCGACCGGCGTCGCGGTGGCGATCCCGCGCGGGTACGCCGGGCTCGTGTTCCCGCGCAGCGGCCTCGCGCTCCGCCACGGCATCACGGTCGCCAACGCGCCGGGTCTCATCGACTCGGCGTACCGGGGCGAGCTGCAGGTCATCTTGCTCAACACCGACCCGCACGGCGAGTACGCCGTCGAGCGCGGTGACCGTATCGCCCAGCTCGTCATCCAGCGCGTCGCCGAGGTGACGTGGCGCGAGCACGCCGACGTCGCCGACCTCGACGGCGAGAACCGCGGCGGCGGCTTCGGCCACACCGGCCGTCGCTGACCCCCCGCCCGCCCGCCGATCCGCCCGTCCACCCGCCCGCCCAGCCGTCCGCCCGCCCG
>SKSP01000079.1 GCA_007122945.1 Ilumatobacteraceae bacterium
CGCTCGAAGCGGCTCGTGCGCCGGATCCTCGACGAGCACCTCTCGCTCGCCGACGTCCTCGCCGCCGAAGCCGCCACCCAGGGCGACGCCGCGGGAACGCCCGACTACGTCGAGGGCATGACCGCCTTCGTCGAGAAGCGTCCCCCCACCTTCACCGGCACCTGACCCCCACCCGACCCGTCCGCGCCGATCGACAGTTCTCGGTCGGTTCCGGCGGACGGAACTCGTGGGCGTGGCCGAACCGTCCGCGCCGATCGACAGTTCTCGGTCGGTTCCGGCAGACGGAACGAGGGGTCACTCGGCGTCCATCTGCTCCCAGACCTCGTCGAGGAGGCGCAGGGCGCTCACGGCGACGGGCCAGCCGGCGTAGTGGCCGACGTGGGTGATCAGGGCCTCGAGCTGCTCGCGGGCGATGCCCAGGTTCCGGGCACCGCGGAAGTGGAGGCGTTGTTCGTTCTCGCGTGCCAGTGCGACGAGGACGGCACAGGTGATCATCGAGCGCTCGCGCAGCTCGAGCTCGGGGCCCTGCCACACGTCGCCGAACAGGTGCGCCATCGTGTAGCGCACCATCTCCTCGGGGAGCGGACGGTCGCGGGGCGCGCCGGCGAGCAGTCGTCGGGCGAGGTCGCGGCCGGCGTCGAAGCGCTCCTGCTGGGCGGGGTCGAGCTCGGGCATGTCAGTCGTCTCCGATCAGTCGGACGGGCAGCGTGCTCAGGCCGAACAGGCGGTTGTTGGGCGTCCACGCGACCGGCCCGGCCGCCTCCACCGCCCGGTACCGGCTGGCGAGCGCCTCCAGGGTCAGCGCGATCTCCATCCGGGCGAGGCTCGCCCCCAGGCAGAAGTGGACGCCCCACCCGAACCCGACGTGCGGGTTCGGGTGCCGGCCGACGTCGAACGCGAACGGGTCGGCGAACGCGCGCTCGTCGCGGTTGGCGGACATCTCCCAGATCGTGACCTTGTCGCCCCGACCGATGCGGACGCCGGCGAGCGTGGTGTCTCGGCTCGTCGTCCGCCGCTTGTAGATCGACGGCGTCGTCCAGCGGACCACCTCCTCGACGGCCGTGGGGACGAGGCTCCGGTCGGCCCGCAGCCGTTCGAACTGGGCGGGGTGCTCGGCGAAGGCGTGGATGGCACCGGCGAGGGAGCTCCGCGTCGTCTCGGCACCGGCGGGAAACAGGAGGGCGAAGAACGCGATGAGCTCGTCGTCGGTGAGCTGCGACCCGTCGTCGAGCTGGGCGTGCACGATGGACGACATGATCGCGTCGTCGGGACGCTGCCGCTTCGCGGCGATCAGATCGACGGCGTAGGTGCGGATGAACCGCATCGCGTCGGGCGACAGGATCGACGGCGAGTCGTCCTCGATGCCGGCATCGAGTCGGTCGAGGAGGATCGGGCGGTCGGCGTCGGGCACGCCGAGCACGGTGCAGATCACCTCGGCGGGCAGCTCGCGAGCGAAGCCGCGCACGAAGTCGACCGGTTCGTCGGGTCGACCCTGCTGGTGGACGTCGATCCCGTCGAGCAGCCGGTCGACGCGGCGCCGCAACTCGTGCTCCAGGCCGGCGACGGCCCGCGGGGTGAAGCCTCGGTTCACGAGCGTCCGGAGGCGGTGGTGCTGCGGATCGTCGGTCTGGTTCAGCATCCTGCCGGCCGTGCGTTCGTCCTTGATGGCGGTGCCTCCCCGTTCTCGCACGCCACCGCGGTCGGAGGAGTACGTCTGGGCATCGCGCTGCACGGTGCGGACGTCGGCCCACCGGCTGACGACCCAGAACCCCTCCCCGTCGGGTGTGCGATCGGTCGGTTCGTGCCACGCGACCGGGGCGTCGTCGCGCAGGTGGCGGAAGTGGTCGTGCGGGAACCCACCGCGGAACGTCTCGTCGTCGGACAGGTCGAGTGGCGCGGACGCGGCGGTCATGACGCGCGCCGTCTCCGGACGAGCGGTGGGACCGCGATCCCGGCGCGCTGCTCCAGCTCGAGGAGGGTGGCGTGGAACACCGACCCGCCGTGACCGGCCGCGACGGCGGCCTCGAACACCGTGAGCGCACCCTCGGTCGTGGGCACGTCGACCCCGGCGTCGCGGGCGGCGTCGCGGGCGAGTCGGAGGTCCTTCGCGGCGATGTCGAGACGGAAGATGACGTCGTCGAACCGGCGCGAGAGCAGGAGCGGCGCGAGCGCGGCGTACGTCCCGCCCGAACTGGCCCGAACGACCTCGTGCAGGTCCGCCGGGTCGAGACCGTGGGCGGCGGCGAGCAGGTAGGCCTCCTGGACGAGCACCTCGCCGGCGAGGAAGAGCTGGTTGTTCACGAGCTTGGCGACGGTGCCGGTCCCGACGTCGCCGACGTGGAAGACCTCGGTCGCGAACGACCGCAGCAACGGATCGAGTTCGGGGACCGCGTCGGCGCGCGCCCCGAGCATGACGCTGAGCTCGCCGGTGACGGCCTTGGCGGCACCGCCCGATACGGGAGCGTCGACGAAGGCCACCCCCGCGGCGTCGCACCGGGTCGCGAGGTCGCGGACGGTCGCCGGCTCGTTCGTCGACAGGTCGACCACGAACCGGGGGAGCGGGTCGGTCGCGAGGACGCCGTGGTCACCGACGACGCAGGTCCGCACCTCGTCGGGCCCGGGGAGCGAGCAGAACACCGTGTGCGCGCCGGCCGCCGCCTCCTCCGGGTGGTCGCACCGTTCGGCGCCGTCGTCGACGAGCACGTCGGCCGCGTCGGGGGAGCGGTCGGCGACCCGCACGGTGTGGCCGGCGCCGAGCAACCGGCGTGCGATCGGCGCGCCCATCGTCCCGACCCCGACGAACCCGATCGTCCGGGGAACGGTCGATGCCGGGCTCGGCGAGGTGGTCACGGTGCCTCGCCGACACGGGCCGCGAGCGCGTGGTGGAAGATCGTCAGCGCCGGCTCGTTGCGCCCGAACGACAACCGGTCGAGGTGACCGGCGGCGAGGTTCGCCTGGACGCCCGCCATGGCGGTGAAGTCCTCGTCGAGCACCGTGCCGACGGTGAGCTCCCAGTTCCGCTCCCAGTAGCGCTCGGATCGCTCCTGCAGACGCTCGGGATGGATGTAGAAGTCGAGATCGGCGATGCAGCGCCCCGGGTCGCCCTCGACGGGACGAACGCGCCAGGTCTCGATGCGGTCCATCTGGATGACGAAGACGGTGGCCGGGAACAGCGAGTACACGACGGTCGACCGGCTGATCAGGTCCCACTCCTCCTCGGCGAGCTCGCGCAGTTCGGTGATCGTCCGGCGCGGCAGGACCTCGCGGACGTGGTCGCCGTGCTGGTCGATCGTGCACAGGTTCGAGTGGAAGTACGGGCCGACGGAGTCGCGGTGCAGCGATCCGAGGTGGTAGGGCTCGAGGAACGTGTCGACCACGAGCTTCCAGTTCAGGTCGAGCTCGAAGCGCCGGTTGCGCCAGTGCGCGTGGTCGGCGGTGGCGATCGCCTCGAAGTCGTCGACGAACGGGCCGAGCTCGCGGCGGACCCGGTCGGCGTCGAGGGACCCGGTCCCGTCGGGTACCACCCAGATCGTGCCGGCGACCTCGGCGACCGGGAGCTGGGGGAGGCGGCAGCCGTCGGCGTCGAAGCCGGCGAAGCTCTCGGCATCGGGGATGCCGGCGAGCGTGCCGTCGGGTCGGTACGTCCACGAGTGGTAGGGGCACGTCAGGCGTCGTCCGGTGCCCCGGTCCTCCACCACCCGTGCGCCCCGGTGGCGGCAGGCGTTCACGCTGGCGTGCACCGCGCCGTCGGTGTCGCGCGCGACCACGACCGACGCGCCCGGCAGCTCGCGCACGACGTACGACCCGGGGTTCGGCACGTCGCCGGTGAGCGCGACCATCTGCGGGAGCGGGCCGAGCACGCGGGCGGTCTCGGCGGCGAGGTGCTCGGCGTCGGTGTAGTTGCGGGCGGGGACGGAGGCCACCGCGTCGTTGCGCAGCGGCGCGCCGGACTCGACGTGGTCGAGCAGGGTCCGTGCGAGCCGGACCTGGGTGGCGTGCTCCATCGTGGGTCTCCTCAGGTGGTGACTGCTCCGCCGTCGACCATGAACGTCTGGCCGGTGACGAAGCGGGTGCCGTCGCCGGCCAGGTGCACGATCGTGGCCGCGACGTCGTCGGGTTCGAGGTTGCGCCGCAACGCCTGCTGCTTCGCGATCGCGCCGAGGACGCGCTCGTGGTCGTCGCCGAAGAACTCCCGGGTCCCCTCGGTGGCGACCGCCGAGGGCGCGACGGCGTTGACGCGGATCCAGTCGCGGCCGAGCTCGCGCGCGAGGCCGCGGGTGATGCCGAGCACGGCGGCCTTCGACGTGGTGTAGTGCAGCGCGTTCGGCAGGCCGTACACGGCGGCGAGCGACGAGATGTTGATGATGCTGCCACCACCGACCTCGCGCATGGCGGGCACCGCGGCCCGGCACATGTTCCAGACGCCGGTCACGTTCACGGCCATGGCCGCGTCCCACTCGCCCTCGTCGAGCGTGTCGAACGGTCCGGAGGCGAGCGAGGCGTAGAGGGCGGCGTTGTTCACGAGCACGTCGAGCCGGCCGAACGTCTCGACGGCGGTGGCCACCGATGCCCGGCACGAGTCGATGTCGGTGACGTCGAGGTGGGCGGCGACCGCACGGTCGTCGGCTCCTGTCGCGCGAGCCACGTCGGCGACGGTCTCGTCGCACGCGTTCACGTCGGCGGCCACCACCGTGGCCCCGGCCCGGGCGAGCGCCGAACAGTACGTGCGCCCCAGCCCACGCGCCGCCCCCGTGACGATCGCGACCTTTCCCTCGACCCCCGACATGTCGACCCCCTCACCCATTCGGTGATACAAACTAGCCACAATGTATCACCACCGAACCCCTCCGACCCGCGCCGGAGCGACACAGAGTCGCCGGCTGCCGGCAGGTGCGGCACCGAGCGACACAGAGTCACGGGGGTGCTGATGTCGAGGGGGATCGGGCCGGTGGCGGGGTTCGGGGCTCGGGGGTGGCGATGACGCCCGGGGCCGGGGCCGGGGTCGGGGTCGGGGTCGGGGTCGGGGCGCGGCCGGTGGCGGTGGGGATCCTCGACGCGGCGGAGCAGTGCTTCGAGCGCCGAGGGGTCCGGCGCACCACCATCGAGGACGTCGCCGCCGAGGCCGGCGTCTCGCGGGTGACGGTGTACCGGCAGGTCGGCAACCGCGACGAGCTCGTGCGAGCGGTGCTGCTCCGGGTGACCGACCGCTTCATCGAGCGCGCGCTCCCGAAGGTGGTCGCCGCCGCCGGCGACCTCACCGAGGGGGTGCGCGAGCTGATGGTCGCCACGGTGATGGCCGCCCGGCGCGACAACAGCTTGTCGCTGCTGTTCGCCGCCGAGGAGGCCGGTGCGACCGGGCGACCGATCCCGGGAGCCACCGAGCCGCTGATCGAGCGGTTCGGTGCCGCGGTCGGCCATCTCGACCGGCACCTCGCGGGCCGGCTGCGGCCCGACGTCACGACCGACGACGCGGGCGAGTGGGTCACCCGGGTGGTCGTCAGCCTCCTGACGGTCGAGCGGGCGCAGCCGCGCGACGAGCCGTCCCTCCGGCGGTGGGTCGCCAGGTTCGCGGTGAACGCGCTCGTGGCGTGAGCGTCAGGTGAACTCGCTGCCGAGGTAGGCGGCGATGACGTTCGGGTCCTGCTGGACCTCGTCGGGCTTACCGATCGAGATCTGCTGGCCGAAGTCGAGAACCATCACGCGATCGGCGATGTCCATCACGAGGCCCATGTCGTGCTCGACGAGGATGATCGTGATGCCGAGCTCGCGCTGGATGTCGAGGATGAACCGGGCCATGTCCTCGGTCTCCTCGAGGTTCATGCCGGCCACCGGTTCGTCGAGCAGCAACAGCTCGGGTTCCATCGCCAGCGCCCGGCCGAGCTCGACGCGCTTCTGGAACCCGTACGGCAGCAGCGACACCGGGTGCTTGCGCCACTGCGGGATCTCGAGGAAGTCGATGATGTCCTCCACCTTGCGGCGGTTCTCGATCTCTTCCCGCTTGGCCGGGCCGAACCAGACGAGACCGGAGAGGAACGAACGCTGCATCCGGATGTGGCGACCCGTGAGGAGGTTGTCGACCACCGTCATCCCGGGGAACAGCTCGATGTTCTGGAACGTGCGGGCGATGCCGGCCTCGGCGACCTTGTCGGGGCGCATGCCGAGGATCGACTCACCCTTCCACAAGATGTCGCCCTCCTGCGGGTGGTACACCTGGCTGATCACGTTGAAGATCGACGTCTTGCCGGCGCCGTTGGGGCCGATGATCGCGAACAGCTCGCGCGGTTGCACGGCGA
>SKSP01000207.1 GCA_007122945.1 Ilumatobacteraceae bacterium
CGGTGGCCACACGAGGGCGTCGACTTCACCGGCAAGCGGGTCGCCGTGATCGGCACCGGCTCGTCGGGCATCCAGTCGATCCCGCTGATCGCCGAGCAGGCGTCGCAGCTGACCGTCTACCAGCGCACCCCGAACTTCTCGGTGCCGGCCCACAACGGCCCGGTCCGCCCGGAGAAGAAGGCCCCGCTCGAGGCCGATCGCGAGGCGTACCGCGAGGCCGCCAAGTGGTCGCGCGGCGGCGTCCCCGCCGCGCCCAACGACATCCTCGGGATCACCGCCCCCGAGGAGGTCCGGCGCGAGCGCTTCGAGGCAGCCTGGGAAGCCGGCGAGCTGTTCGAGATCCTCGGCGTCTTCGCCGACCAGAGCGTCCGCCCCGAGTCGAACGAGATCGTCGCCGAGATGATCCGGGAGCGGATCCGCGACATCGTCGACGACCCCGAGGTCGCCGAGGCGCTGTGCCCGTACGACCACTACTTCGGCACCAAGCGGCCGTGCCTCGACACGAACTACTACGCCACGTTCAACCTCCCCCACGTCGAACTGGTGAACCTCCGCGAGACCCCGATCAGAACGATCACCGAGACGGGCATCGAGACGGTCGACGGCGCGAAGGAGTTCGATGCGATCGTGTACGCGACCGGCTTCGACGCGATGACCGGTGCGATCGTGGCGGTCGACATCACCGGTCGCGGTGGTGTCACGCTGAAGCAGAGGTGGGCCGACGGTCCGACGACCTACCTCGGGCTGATGACCGTCGACTTCCCGAACTTCTTCACGATCACCGGGCCGGGCAGCCCGTCGGTGCTGTCGAACATGATGGTGTCGATCGAGCAGCACGTCGACTGGATCGCCGACACGCTGACCCACCTCCGCGACGCCGGGTTCGAGACGATCGAACCGACGCCGACGGCCGAGGCCGGGTGGGTGCAGCACAACAACGACTGCGCCGACATCACCCTGCATCCGACGGCGAACTCGTGGTACATCGGCGCCAACGTGCCCGGCAAGCCGCGGGTGTTCCTGCCCTACATCGGCGGCGTCGACGCCTACCGGCGCACCTGTGACGACGTCGTCGCGCAGGGGTACCTCGGGTTCCGACGGCGCGGTCCGGCGGGCGAGCAGTGCAACGACGGCGTGGTGAACCGCCTCCAGCCCGACGTGCGGATGGTCCTCGACATGATGGCCGAGCTCGACCTGCCGCCGATCGAATCGCTGCCGGTCGACCAGGCGCGGGCGTTCATGGACACGATGTCCGAGCAGCGGATGCCCGGGCCCGACGTCGGCGAGATCGTCGACGGTGTGCTCCCCGGCCCCGCCGGCGACCTCGCATACCGGCTCTACCGGCCCGCCTCGCCCGGGCCGCACCCCGTCGTCGTGTACTACCACGGCGGTGGCTGGGTGCTCGGCAGCCACGACTCCGACGACCCGCTGTGCCGCGACCTCTGCGACCGGTCGGGAGCCGTGATCGTGTCGGTCGACTACCGCCACGCACCCGAGGACCGCTTCCCGGCCGCGGTCGACGACGCCCTCGCCGCGCTCCGCTGGGTGGCCGACAACACGATCGAGTTGGGCGGCATCCCCGGTGCGCTCGCGGTCGCCGGATGGAGCGCGGGCGCCAACCTCGCGACGGTCGCGTGCCACCTCGCCCGCGACGCCGGTGGCCCCGACATCACCGGCCAACTGCTCCTCACACCGGTGACGGACTGCGACTTCTCGCGCCCGTCGTACACCGAGAACGCCGAGGGGTACGTCCTCACGGCCGCGGTGATGCACTGGTTCTGGGACCACTACGTCGACCCCGACGACCGCACCGATCCGCGGGTGTCCCCACTCCGGGCGTCCGACCTGTCCGGGCTCCCACCCGCGTGCATCGTCACCGCCGACTTCGACCCCCTCCGCGACGAGGGCGACGCCTACGCCGAGGCACTGCGCGCGGCAGGCGTCCCGGTCGAGCACGTGCGGGCGCGCGGCCACACCCACACCTCGGCGACGATGGTCGACATGGTCATCTCCGGGCGCGACGTCCGCGCCGAGATGGGTCGCGCCCTGCACGGCTTCTTCGCCGCCAACGTCCCGGCCTGACGTCCGCAGGAGCATCCGGGTCGCGTTCCCCGGTGCGTCGGGGTCCTCGGACCCTGGCGACTTCCTCCCGCCCGTGCGCACGATCGACGTGTGGCGGTGACGCGGATTCGCAGCGTGCTGGGCGCGATCGTGCTCGCTCTCGCGGCCCTCGCCGCGCTGGTGTCCGTCGGCGGGGTCGTCACCGCTGCTGGACCCGTCGAGGCCCCTCCGCCGGTCGACGTGCCACCGGTCGATGTCGAGGTGTTCTGGGGCGACGGCTGTCCGTACTGCGAGGACCTCCTCGACTTCCTCGACGAGCTGAGCGAGCGGGTGGACGGATTCGAGGTCCGGGCCTTCGAGGTCTGGTACGACCCGGCGAACCAGCGACTGTTCCGCGAACGCGCCGCGGCGCACGGCCGAACCGGCGACGCGGTCCCGTTGACGATCGTCGACGACGCCGAGACCTGGGTCGGGTTCAGCGGCCAGATCGGGCGTCAGATCGAGGCCGCCATCGTGACCCGGATCCCGGGTGCCGACGTCGCCCCCGACGCGCTCGACGAGCGCACCGCGATCCAGCTCCCGTTCTTCGGCGAGATCACGGTGGAAGGCCGTTCGCTCGTGCTGTCCACGGCCCTGATCGCCTTCGTCGACGGGTTCAACCCGTGCTCCCTGTGGGTCCTCACGGTGCTGCTCGCCCTCGTGCTCCACACGGGTTCGAGGCGGCGGGTGATCGCCATCGGCGGCTCGTTCCTGCTGGTCACCACGTTGATCTACGGGCTGTTCATCGTCGGCGTCTACAGCGTCTTGTCGTTCGTGGGTGCGCTCGGGTGGATCCGCGGCGTCGTGGCGGTGTTCGCCCTCACGTTCGGTCTGATCAACGTCAAGGACTACCTCTGGTTCAAGTCCGGTCCGTCGCTGACGATCCCCGACGAGCGCAAGCCGGGCATCTACCGACGGGCTCGGACGCTGATCCGGCCGGGTGTCAGCCTCCCGGCCGCCGTGGCGGGGGCCGCCGTGCTGGCCGCCGGCGTGGCGCTCGTCGAGATCCCGTGCACCGCCGGGTTCCCGGTGATCTGGAGCGACCTCGTCGCCGCGTCGGGCGCGTCGGCCGGCACCGTCGCCGGGCTGCTCGCCCTCTATCTTCTGATCTACCTGCTCGACGAGTTACTGGTCTTCGGCGCCGCGGTCGTCACCATGCGGGCGACCAAGCTGCAGGAGCGGCACGGTCGGGTGCTCAAGCTCGTTGGCGGCGCCGTGATGATCTCGATCGCGGTGACGATCGTCGCGGCCCCGGATGCGATGAACACCATCTCCGGTGTGCTCCTCGTCTTCGGTGCGGCGATCGCCGCCAGCATCGTCGTGGCGCTGCTCGACCGGTGGATCCGCGGTCCGCGCCCGCCGGCGGATCAGGCTCGGGCGACGACGACGAGGTCGATGGCGTCGCGCTGACCGGCGTCGGTCTCGACCGGCCGTGTGACGTGGCCGGCGCGCTCGATCGTGAGGCCGTCCAGGTACTCGACGACCTCGTCGGGAGTCGGGAGCACCGACGGGTCCTGCGGGCCACCGACGCCGCGCTCGAGGTTGTCACGGGCGTGGGCGATCACGACGATCGCGCCGCCGGGCGCCACCGAGTCGCGGGCGCTCGACAGCACCTCGGCGAGCTGGGGGCCGGGGAGCTGCAGGTAGCACACGAGCACGAGGTCGAAGACGCCCGCCTCGGGGCGGTGGGTCGTGGCGTCGGCCCGTCGCCACTCGACCTCCACGCCCGCCTCGTCCGCCAGCCGCCGGCCACGGTCGATCGCGACCTGCGAGAAGTCGAGCGCGGTCACCTCCCATCCCTGCTCGGCCAGCCAGATCGCGTTGCGCCCCTCGCCACAGGCCACGTCGAGGGCACGCCCCGGCCGCCACCCCTCGACCACCTCGACCACGAACCGATTGGGTTCGGCCGACCACACCAGTTCGGCGCCGGCGTAGCGGGCGTCCCAGGCAGCGGCATCCATGCCCGGGACGTTAGGTCGTCGGTCGGCGAACCACACGAGTGCGAGCGCCGAACCCATCGCCATGAACGGGGCGAGTGGCACGTGGAACCGCTGCGCTCCCCACAGCCCGATGGGGATCAGCAGCAGCCCGACCGCGGTGGCGAACACCACGACTCGCTCGGGCGTCGCCCACACGTCGCGGCGTCGGACCGCCACGCCGACGAGCGCGAGCGAGCCGATCGTGAAGAACCAGCCGTCGGCGAGGATCCCGAGCCCCGATCGGAGACCGTCCGGGAGGAAGCGTCCGGCGCCGAGCTCCTCCACCTCCCGCAGCGCCACGCGGTCGTCGCTCATCATCCGGTACAACCGCATCCCCCACAGGTGGACCTCCTTGACGGGGTGTTCGACGACGAACGACGCCGCCTTGCGCAGGTTGGCCCGGTTCCGCTCGGCCTCGGGCAGGTCGGGATCGGCGCAGCCGTCGTGGGTCGCGAAACGGAACGTGCCGTTCGCCTCGAGCGTGCGGTCCATGCACACCGTGTCGCCGAGGTTGGTGGAGATCGGGACGAACGCGCCGAGCGTCACCGCGTTGCGGACCGTCCACGGCACCATCATCACGGCGACGACGGCCAGCGGGACGGCGAGCGTGCGGACGGTGCTCCGCCACCCGAACCGAGCCACCGCGCATGCGAGCAGCAGCCCGACCACGACCGGGGCGACGAACGGCCGGATGAGCACCGTCGCGCCCAGCAGCACGCCGAACGCGAGCAGCCGCCGGGTGGAGGGCGGGCCCGTCGACCAGTCGTGGGTCACGAGGACCGAGACGACCGCGAGGCACAAGGCGATGAACACCGGCTCGACCGAGTAGGTCGCCGACGCCATGACGAGGTTCGGCCACAGCGCGACGATCCAGGCCGCGACGAGACCGACGCGGCGGCCCCACAGCCGCAGCGCGACGACGTACGTGAGCGCGATCGCGACGAGTCCGGCGGCGATCTGGATCGCCGCCATCACCAGCACCGGGTCGTCGGGCAACGGCGTGCGCATGGTGACGAACGCGAACAGGCCGAGGAGTGCAGGGAACCCCACCGGGTAGTAGCTGGTCGGGTCGGTGAACGGTGGGATCCGGTAGCCCCGCCCGGCGGCGATCTCCTGACCGATCACCCAGTACGAGTACTGGTCGCCGCTCACCAGGAACTCCGGTGTCGACCTCGCCGCGTACAGCGACCACGCCGCCCGCAGGAGGAGCCCGACCGCCAACGCGACGACGAGCGGCCGCCGGTCGACGGTCATGTCGCGTGACGATGGGGAGCCGGGTGTCGAGGTCACGTCCGCCGGAGGACCGAGGCGAGCAGTTCGAGCATCGCCGCGGCGGTGTACGGCTTGGCGAGGAAGCTCGTCGCGCCCGCGTCGGCCGCTCCCGCCATCGCACCGTTGGCGGTGAGCCCGCTCGCCGCCACGATCGGGATGTCCGGACGGATCGAACGCAGCGCGCGGATCGTCGCCAGGCCGTCCATCACGGGCATCATCATGTCGGTCAGCACGACCTCGATGTCGGGATGGGCGGTGAAGATCGACACCGCCTGGGCGCCGTCCGCCGCCGTCAGGACGCGATACCCGAACGCCTCCAGCGTCCGCCGCGTCACCTGCAGCACCGACGCCTCGTCGTCGACCACCAGGACGAGCTGGCCCTCACCGCGGACGTGTTCGGGTGCGGCGACCTCGGCGGGCCGCACCGCATGCCCGCTGATCGGCAGGTACAGCTTGAACGTCGAGCCGCGTCCGACCTCGCTGTACACCTGCAGGAAGCCACCGTGACTGCGGACGATCGCCATCGACGTGGGCAGCCCCAGTCCGGTACCGCTCCCGACGTCCTTGGTGGTGAAGAACGGCTCGAACACCCGGTCGACGACATCGCCGGGCATGCCGGTCCCCGTGTCCTCGACCTGCAGCACCAGGTGCCGTCCCGGCGTGGCGTCCGGGACCTGGGCGGCGAAGTGCTCGTCGACGTCGATCTCGTCGGCGGCCACCGTCAGGGTGCCCCCGTCGAGCATCGCGTCGCGGGCGTTGACGCACAGGTTCAACAGCACCTGGTGGAGTTGGGTGGAGTCGCCGGGGAGGTGGACGTGGTCGGTGCTGTCGACGACCCGGAGCTCGATGTTCCGGGGGAACGTCTCGCCGACGAGCCGCTCGACGTCGGCGA
>SKSP01000498.1 GCA_007122945.1 Ilumatobacteraceae bacterium
CCAGCGCCGGGTATACCGGCAGCCAGCGACTCTGTGTCACTCCGCTGCAGATCCGAACCCCACCTCACCCGCACCCCAGCGACTCTGAGTCGCCCAGCGCCGGGTATACCGGCAGCCAGCGACTCTGTGTCACTCCGCTGCAGATCCGAACCCCACCTCACCCGCACCCCAGCGACTCTGTGTCGCCCGGTGCCGGCAGGACCGGCAGCCAGCGACTCTGTGTCACTCAGCTGCAGATCCGAAGGGGGGTCAGGGGATCAGGGGATCAGGGGGTCAGGCGGTGAGGAGGGAGCGGAGGTGGCGGGCTTGGGTCTCGGCCTCTTCGCGGCTGTCGGCGAGCACCGTCAGGTGGCCCATCTTGCGGCCGGGTCGGGGGGCCTGCTTGCCGTACAGGTGGAGCTTGGCCGCGGGGTGGTCGAGCACGGCCCCCCAGCCCGGCTCGCCGTCGGCCCACAGGTCGCCCAACAGGTTCACCATCGCGACCGCCGGCGCCGTGAGCGCGGTGTCGCCGAGACCGAGGCCGCACACCGCCCGCACCTGCTGCTCGAACTGGCTCGTGCGCGCCGCGTCGAGGGTCCAGTGACCGCTGTTGTGCGGGCGCGGCGCGAGCTCGTTGACGACGAGGTCGCCGCCGACGACGAAGAACTCGACGGCCAGCACCCCGACGTAGTCGAGGGCGTCGGCGATGGCCATCCCGAGCCCGACCGCCCGATCGGCCACCGCTCCGGACACCCACGCCGGGACGACGCAGCAGTCGAGGATCCCGTCGACGTGGACGTTCTCGGCGACGTCGTAGGTGGCGACCCGGGCGTCGGCGGTGCGGGCCACCACGACGCTGATCTCGGCGTCGAGCGCGAGCGCCGCCTCGAGCACGCACGGCACGCCGCCGAGGTCGGCCCACGCGGCATGCAGCTCGGCGGCCGTCGCGACGCCCCGCTGCCCCTTGCCGTCGTACCCCATGCGCGCCGTCTTCAGCACCGACGGCCGCTCGACCGGCCCGGCGACGGACGTGTCGTCCACGACCTCGTACGGCGCGACCGGGAAGCCCTGCTCGTCGAGGAACCGCTTCTCGGTGCGGCGGTCCTGCGCGATCGACACCGCGCGTGCCGAGGGTGCCACCGTGACGGAACCGGCGAGGCGATCCAGCGCGTGGGCGGGCGGGTTCTCGAACTCGGTCGTGACGACGTCGCACCCGACGGCGAGCCGGTCGAGTGCACCCGGATCGTCGTACGCGGCGACGAGGTGCTCGTCGGCCACCGCGCCGGCAGGCGCACGCGGGTCGGGGTCGAGCACGACGGTGCGGTAGCCCATCGACCTCGCCGCCATCAGGGCGAACCGGCCGAGCTGCCCGCCGCCGAGCATGCCGATCGTGGCCGGCGGGGTGAACACGGGGATCACGCGGCGCTCCTCGCAGGGTCAGGTCCGGTCCGGGGGCGGCAGGGTCGATGCGGCGGCCTGGTCGCGGCGTTCGGCGCGGTACCGGTCGAGCGCGTCGGTGAGGCGGGGCTCGTCGGCGGCGAGGAGCGCGACCGCGAACAGGGCGGCGTTCGTGGCGCCGGCCTCGCCGATCGCGAACGTCGCGACCGGCACCCCGGCGGGCATCTGGACGATCGACAGCAGCGAGTCCTCCCCGGCGAGGTGGCGTGACGGTACGGGCACGCCGAGCACCGGCACCGTCGTCTTGGCGGCCAACATGCCGGGCAGGTGGGCCGCGCCGCCCGCCCCGGCGACGATCGCCCGCAGACCACGGTCGCGCGCCGACGCCGCGTAGGCGAACATCTCGTCGGGCATCCGGTGGGCGCTGACCACCCGGGCCTCGTGGGCGACGTCGAACGCCTCGAGCACCTCGACCGCAGCGCGCATCACGGGCCAGTCGCTCGACGAACCCATCACGACACCCACCGTCACGGCACCCCCCGCCCCGGCACCCACCGTCACGGCACCCCCCGCCACGCCGGCCTCGGGGACGGCTGCTCCGGCATCGCGATCGGACATGCCGTGAGGGTACGTGCTGAGATGGGGCCATGCAGCAGATCAACGTGCTCGGCACCGAACTCCTCTCCTGCTCGCAGGACCCGGTGACGGGCTACTACCGCACCGGTTGCTGCGAGAGCCACGGCGACGACCCGGGGCTGCACGTGATCTGCTGTCGGGTGACCGAGGAGTTCCTCGAGTTCAGCGCCGCGGTCGGCAACGACTTGAGCACCCCGATGCCGCAGTACGGGTTCGCCGGTCTCCGCCCGGGCGACCAGTGGTGCGTGTGCGCGACTCGTTGGGCCGAGGCGTTCGAGGCGCAGCGGGCCTGCCCGGTGGTCCTCGAGGCCACCCACGTGTCCGCGTTGGAGTACGTGGCGCTCGACGACCTGCGCTCGCACGCCGTCGCCCCGTAGGGCCACCGGGGGCGAACCGCTCGCGTGGGCCGGGCGATCCGGCACTCGTCCTGTGCGATGATCGTCGGGTGGACGGCGTGCACGACCTCGGCGGCATGCACGGGTTCGGTCGCGTGCTCGTCGAGGAGGACGAGCCGGTGTTCCACGCACCGTGGGAGGGGCGCGTGTGGCGGCTCTCGGGGACCGTGTTGCGGGCGACGACGATCGACCGGTTCCGGTACACCATCGAGCAGATGCCGCCGGCCGAGTACCTGGCCGCGAGCTACTACGAACGCTGGCTGTGGGCGATCGAACGACTCGCCGCCGAGCAGGGACTCCTCGACGGCAGCGACCGCCCGGCACGCATCGGGCGCCCGTCGCCCCCGATCCCGACGTGGGCGGGGCGCTTCGCCCGCGGCGACCGTGTGCGGGTCGCGAACCCGGTCACCACCGGCCACACCCGGGTGCCGCGCTACCTGCGCCGACACGTCGGCCGGGTCGAGCGCGTCGCGTGCGCCTGGCCGAACCCGGGCGAGTCGGCGGCCACCGGCGCCCACGGCGAACCCGAGTTGGTGTACACCGTGGCGTTCGACGCCGCCGAGCTGTTCGGCCCCACCGCCGACCACACCGTCACCGCCGATCTCTGCGAGAGCGACCTGGAGGAACCATGAGCGACGAGACACCGGCCCGGACACCGGCCGAGCGGGCCGAGATCCTGGAGCGCCATCTCCACGACCACGGCCACGTGCACCACGACGACGTCGACGCCGCGGTCGCCGCCGCCGAGGCGGCAGCCGACGACGGCCCGAGCCCGGCGCTCGGTGCCCGCGTCGTCGCCCGAGCATGGGCCGACGCCGACTTCCGGCACCGACTGCTCACCGACCCGGTCGCCACGATCGGTGAGTACCAGCTCCAGACCGTGCCGATCGCCGTCCTCGAGAACACCGCGTCGGTCCACAACGTGGTCGTCTGCACGCTGTGCTCGTGCTACCCGAGCGGGCTGCTCGGCAACCCACCGACGTGGTACAAGAGCTTCGAGTACCGCAGCCGGGTCGTGCGCGAGCCGCGCGCCGTGCTCGCCGAGTTCGGCGTCGACGTCGATCCGGACGTCGAGTTGCGGGTCCACGACTCGACCGCGGAGCAGCGCTACCTGGTGCTCCCGTTGCGTCCCGCCGGAACGGAGGATTGGGACGAGCGGCGGCTCGCCGGCCTGGTCACGCGCAACTCGATGATCGGCACCGGCCTCGCGCTCCCGCCGTGACCCGCCGGCACACGCGGCGCGCAGCGACTCGCGGTGGCACGCGGCGGGATCAGGCGTCGAGCGCGGCGAGCAGCTTGGTCGGGGTGTCCTTGGGGGAGATCTTGGGCCAGGCCTCGACCACCTTGCCGGACTCGTCGACGAGGAACGCCGAGCGCTGCACCCCCATGTACTTCTTGCCGTACATGTTCTTCTCGACCCAGACGCCGTACTTCTCGGCGATCGCGTGGTCGGGGTCCGACAACAGCGTGAAGCCGAGCCCGTACTTGTCGTCGAACTTCTGCAGCTTCTCGGGCGCGTCCGGACTGATCCCGAGCACCACGGTGTCGCCGATCCGGTCGGCGATGTCGCGCAACCCGCACGCCTGCGTCGTACAGCCGGGCGTGTCGGCCTTCGGATAGAAGTACACGAGCACCTTGCGGCCGGCGAACGACGACAAGCGGTGCTTCTCGCCGTGCTGGTCGGTCAGGTGGAACGCCGGGGCACGGCCACCGACGGTCGGAGGCCCACCCGAGGAGGTCGCGGCCACGGGACCGTCAGACGACCGGGCCGGTGCCCGGCCCGGACGAGCCGCCGCGGTTCGTGAGGTCGCTGATCGCCTTGCGGCGCTCGGCACCGGACACGGGATCCGCGAACCATGCGATCAACGCACCGACGGACAGCCAGAACAACAAGCGCTTCATGACGTGGAGTGTGGCACGATCGCGGGCGTGTCGAAAGCCCGACCGCTCCCCGACGGTTTCGGCCCACGATGAGCGGGGTACCGCTCGCCCATGACCGGGAGCGCGGAGACGACACGTCGATGACCACCACGACGACCACCGGCGGATCGACCGAACGGGCCCGCGACTCCGTCGTGCTCTCGGTGCCCGCGTCACCACGCCATGCCGCCACGGCGCGAGTCGTCGCCGCGTCGCTGGCAGCCGACCTCGGCTTCGACGTCGACGAGATCGACGATCTGCGGCTCGGGATCAACGAGGCCGTCGCCGTGCTCGCCGACGACGACACCGACGCGGCGAGCTTCGACCGCTCGGGTGACCGGCTCGAGATCGAGTTCCGCGCCGTGCTCGAACCGGTCGCCCGCCTCGACGTCACCGTGCACCGTCCCGGCGCCTCGGCCCGGCCGGCGCTCGACGAGCTGGCAGAACGGGTCCTGGCCGCCGTCGTCGATCAGCACGAGCACCTCGGCGACGCAGTACGGCTCTCGAAGTCGTCCCGCGGTCGCCGCTGACGCCGATGGCCGACGGGGCCGACGGGGCCGACGACGACGCCGGGGCCGACGAGGAGCTGTTCCGACGGTACCGGTCGACACGATCGCGCTCGTTGCGCAACGAGCTGGTCGAGCGCCACATGGGCCTCGCCGCGCACATCGCCCGGCGAGCGGGGCGCGGGCGCAGCGACGACGACCTCCGTCAGGTCGCCATGGTCGGACTGGTGAAGTCGGTCGACCGCTACGACCCCGATCGCGGGGTCGCCTTCTCGGCCTTCGCCGGCCGGACGATCGAGGGTGAGCTCAAGCGGCACTTCCGGGACCACACCTGGTCGGTCCGCGTACCGCGCAGCGCGAAGGAGCTCCACCTCGCCGTCCGCCGCGCCGGCGACGAGCTCGGCCAGACCCTCGGTCGCGCACCGACCGTGGCCGAGCTCGCCGAGCACCTCGACATCGAGCGCGACGACGTGGTGGCCGGCCTCGCCGCGGGCGCGGCCCAGAACGCCGGGTCGTTGGACGTCGGCTCCGGCTCCTCCGACCACGACGACACCGGATCCGACCGGAACCGGGCCCTCTCGAGCCACGACGACGCGTTCGAGTCGGCCGAACACCGCGAGATGGTGCGCGGCCTGCTCGATCGGCTCCCCGATCGGGAACGACGGATCGTCGAGCTGCGGTTCTTCGAGGAACTGTCGCAGTCGGAGATCGCCGAGCGCACGGGCATCTCGCAGATGCACGTCTCGCGGCTGTTGCGCCGCTCGTTCGAGCAGATGCGGGTCTGGCTCGTGGCCACACCGGAGGACGCCTGACCGGCACGGTCCCCGACGTTTCGCCGACCCGGCAGCCGGGTAGTCCTCATCGCAACGAAAGCACCGGAGATACCCCCAGGAGGTCCAGCCAATGTCGCCCACCACGACCGTTCCCGGTCTCGACACCCAGCAGACCGAGAAGCTCCTCGGCACGATGCAGGCGCGTCTCAGCGCCCTGCTCGACCTGCAGCTCACGCTCAAGCACGTGCACTGGAACGTCGTGGGCGTGAACTTCATCGCCGTCCACGAGATGCTCGACCCACAGGTCGACGCCGTGCGGCGGATGAGCGACGCCGTGGCCGAGCGCATCGCGACCCTCGGTGGAGAGCCGCTCGGGACCCCCGGTTCGATCGACAAGATCCGGACGTGGGAGGACTACGACCTCAACCGGGCGCCGACCGTCCGCCACCTGTCGGCCCTCGATTCGGTGTACAGCGGGATCATCGCCGACCATCGCAAGGCGATCGAGCTGTTCGGCGATCTCGACCCGATCAGCGAGGACCTGTTCATCGGCCACACGGCCGACCTCGAGCTGTTCCAGTGGTTCGTGCGGGCCCACCTGCAGGACGCCGACGGCGACGTCGTGTTCCGCCAGAGCGAGCAGGGCTGAACCCGTCGATGGCCGAGTTCACGCCCACCGACGCCGCCCGGACCGCGCTCGGCTCGGTGCGCACCCTCGTGGTGCCCACCGACGCCGACGACGAGGGGTACACCCGAGCCCGGCACGCGGCGCTCCAGCTCGCCACCGCCCAGGACCACCCGGTCCGGGTCGTGTTGCACGACCGATCCGACGAGCGGTGGACCGACACGCCGCACCCCGAGGGTCCGCTCGATGCGGCGGCGGTCGCCGACGGCGAGCGCACACACCTCGTGGAGCAGATGCGCCCGTTCATCGAGGCCGGGGTGGACGTGGCGGCGTGGTACTGCTCGGTCCCGGCACTGACGGCGATCATCACGCCCGTGCAGGACCTCGGGGCAGAAGCGGTCCTCGTCCCCGAATCGCCCGAGAAGCCGCGGGTCATGGACCGCCTGCAGCCGGGGTCCGACGCCGGTGAGCAGATCGGCCGCGTGCTCGACCAGAATCTGGAACGTACGGTGTACGTGTTCATCGTCAAAGACGACGGCCAGATCGAGGTGCTCGCCACCATCGACCGCACCGAACGACCAGACTGACACCGACACCCCGACGACAGACCGACGGCCGGCTCACCCGGTCGCAGAAAGGCCCGTCATGCACAACCCGTTGAGCAATGTCGACACCGCGCCGTTCGAATCGGCGTTCGAGACCGCGCTGGAGATCGTCACCGATCGGTTCACCGACGTCTCCGGCACCCTCGCCGACGTCACCGAGACGATCGGTGAACGCGTGCACGACGACGTGATCCCGGCCGCCAAGAAGATCGGTGGGCGGGTCCAGGACGAGGTGGTGCCGGCCGCCAAGGAGGGCGCCCAGCGGACCCAGACGTTCGTGCGCACGCGTACCCGGGTGAGCATGGCGACGGTCGCCGGGCTCGCCGTGGCGATCGCTTTCGTGATCTGGTTGAAGAAGCGCGGCGGGAGCGACGACGCGACCACCGAGGCCGAGGAGCGCACCGGCCCCCGCTCGGTCGCCTGAGTTCGCGGCGCCGGGCTCGTCGCGACCGGCCGACTAGCGTCGGCGGCCTGGGCCCCTCACATTCCGATCCCGTGCCGGATCGCAGCCCCGATCGACACGCGATCGGCCTGCGGAACGTCACCAAGACGTTCGCCGGGAGCGCGCTCCCGGCGGTCGGCGACCTGACCCTGGCGGTCCGCCCCGGCGAGATCGTCGCGCTCGTCGGACCGTCGGGATGCGGCAAGACGACGACGCTCAAGATGATCAACCGCCTCGTCGAACCGACGAGCGGCACGATCGAGGTGCTCGGCGACGACCAGCGCTCGATGCCCGCGCACGAGCTGCGGCGCCGGATCGGCTACGTGATCCAGCAGATCGGCCTGTTCCCGCACCGCACCATCCGCCGCAACATGGGCATGGTGCCCGAGTTGCTCGGGTGGGACGGCGACCGCATCGCGGCCCGCACCGACGAGCTCGTCGGGCTGGTCGGCCTGGATCCCGACCTGCTCGACCGCTACCCGGCCGAGCTGTCCGGCGGCCAGCAACAGCGCGTCGGCGTCGCCCGGGCGCTCGCCGCCGACCCGCCGATCCTGCTGATGGACGAGCCGTACAGCGCCGTCGACCCGATCGTCCGCGAGCGGTTGCAGGACGAGCTGCTGGCCTTGCAGGCGAAGGTGCACAAGACGATCGTGCTCGTCACCCACGACATCGACGAGGCGATGCGGCTGGCCGACCGCGTCGCCATCTTGAACGTCGGCGGTGTGCTCGAGCAGTACGACACGCCCGACGGGTTGCTCGCCGCACCGGCCTCGCCCTTCGTCGCTTCGTTCCTCGGCCGCGAGCGCGGCCTGCGCCGGCTGGCGTTGCGCCGGGTGGCCGACGTCGAGGTCATCGAGGGTCCGATCGTGCGCCCGTCGCGGACGGTCGCCGAGGCCCTCGACGTGGCCGACGAGCACGGTACGTCGTGGGTCGCGGTCGTGGACGAACGCCAGCTCGGGGGTTGGATCGACCGCGCCGAGCTGGAGGCGTTACCCGGCTCGACATCGGTCGGCGGGCTGGCGACGCAGCGGTTCGTCGCCACGGTCGGGGCGACCACGCCGTTGCGTGAGGCCCTCGACGTGATCGTCACGTCGCGTTCGCGCATGGCGGCCGTCCTCGACGGCGAGCGCTATCTCGGGATGGTCACGATCGACCAGGTCGCCGGGGGTCTCGACGCGTGACGCCGACCGGCACCGTCACCGGCGCGATCATCGGGAACGCCCGCTCGTTCATCTGGTGGGAGTGGATCTTCCGCCGGCCGGGCGAGATCTGGCAGCGCACGGTCGAGCACGTGCAGATGACGGTGGTCGCGGTCGGGATCGGCCTGGCGATCTCGACGGTGCTGTCACTGATCGCGGTGCGCTACCGCTGGACCTACGCCCCGATCACCTGGATCGGCAGCCTGCTCTACACGATCCCCAGCCTGGCGCTGTTCGTCGCCCTGATCCCCTACACCGGCCTCGGGTTCGTCACCGCCCAGATCGCGCTGGTCAGCTACACGATCCTGATCCTGGTCCGCAACATCGTCGCCGGCATCGACGGCGTCCCGGCCGCCGTGCGCGAGGCCGCCGACGGGATGGGGTACACGCGTGCGCGGCGCCTGTGGAGCGTCGAGCTCCCGCTCGCGCTCCCGACGATCGTCGCCGGCGTCCGGATCGCGTCGGTGACGGTGATCGGGTTGGTCACGATCACGGCCCTGATCGGCAACGGCGGCTACGGCACGTTCATCAACGACGGGCTGAACCGGCAGTTCTCCACCCCGATCGTGCTCGGCGCGACGCTCTCGGTGGCCCTCGCCGTGCTCGTGGACGCGGCGCTCGTGCTGTTCGAACGCTGGCTCACGCCGTGGGCCCGACGCCGGAGCACCCTCTAGGTGGACGCCGTCCGCGACGTCTGGGAGTTCCTCACGACCGGGGACAACTGGCGCGGCGCCCGCGGGATCTGGACGCTCACCCGGGCGCACCTGCACATCTCGTTCGTGGCCAGCGCGCTGGCCCTCGTGCTCGCCGTGCCACCAGCGGTGTGGCTCGCCCACCACCGCAAGGCACCGGTGCTGTCGGTGGCGATCGCCAACATCGGTCGGGCGATCCCCTCGTTCGCGATCATCGCCCTGGTCTTCCCGATCAGCATCCAGCTCGGTCTCGGGCTCGGCTTCTGGCCGACGTGCGTGGCGCTCGTCGCCCTCGGGATCCCGCCGCTGTTCGTGAACACCTACGCCGGCGTGGCCGGGGCCTCTCGCGAGGCCGTCGAGGCAGCACGTGGCATCGGGATGACCGAGGGCCAGGTGCTGCGCAAGGTCGAGCTGCCGACGGCGCTGCCGCTGATCATCGCCGGGTTCCGGATCTCGGCCGTCCAGATCGTCGCGACGGCGACGCTCGGCGCGCTCGTCGGGTACCGCTGCCTGGGCACGCTCATCCTGGAAGGGCTCGCCCAGCCGACCGCGGCGCGCGACCGACTGCTGACGGGCGCCCTCCTCGTCGCGGCGCTCGCGATGGCGGTCGATTTCGTGATCGACCGTGCGGAACCACGTCTCGTCCCGTGGACCAAGCGGGTACGGTGATCGGTCCGTGTCCCCCAGGCGCCCGTCCGGCGGGCCCGATCCGAAGGTGAACGTCATGCGAACCCCCACCCGTCCGACCCGCTCCCGTCTGATCGCGCCGGCGCTGCTGGCGGCCGTGGCCCTCGTCGCCGCGGCGTGCGGAGGTGACGACGATGCCGCCGAGACACCCGCCGCCACCGACGCGCCCGCCGACGAACCCGCCGACGAACCCGTGACGACCGACGCGCCCGCCGACGAACCCGCCGACGAACCCGTGACGACCGACGCGCCGGCCGACGAACCCGCCGACCCGGCACCCGCCGAGGGTGCCTGCGACCCTGACGGCCCCGCGGTCGTGATCGGCGCCCAGGACTTCGGCGAGAGCGCGATCCTGGCCCAGGTGTACGGCCTCGCGCTCGCCGATGCCGGCTGCGAGGTCCGCCAGCAGGCGCTCGGTGGGTTCCGCGACATCGTGTTCACCTCGTTCGACAGCGGCGACATCAACTTCACGCCCGAGTACGCCGCGTCCGCGCTCGAGTTCCTCAACGAACAGGCGGGCGAGGCCACCGGCGACATCGACGAGACGATGCCGTTCTTCCGGGACCGACTCGCCGAGCGCGACCTGGTGGCGTTCGAGGCGTCCCCGGCGGTCGACTCGAACTCGTTCGTGGTGACCCGCGAGACGGCCGACGAGCTCGGACTGTCGGCCGTCAGCGACCTGACGTCCGATCTCCGGTTGGGCGGCCCGCCCGACTGCCCGGACAACGCCTCGTGCATCCCCGGGCTGATCTCGGTCTACGACGTCGACCTGAGCGAGAACTTCATCCCCCTCGACGGTGGCGGGCCGCTCACCGTCGCCGCGCTCGACGGCGGCGAGATCGACGTCGCCATCTTGTTCTCGACGAGCGGCGTCATCGCCGATCGCGACTGGGTGGTGCTCGAGGACGACCGCCAGCTGATCAACGCCGACAACATCGTGCCGGTCGCCACCCAGGAGCTCGCCGGCGCCCACGGCGACGGGTTCGCCGAGCTCGTGAACGCCGTGAGCGCAGCGATGGACACGGCGCAGCTCACCGAGCTCAACCGGCTCTACGACATCGAGCTCGAGGACGCCGACGTCGTCGCCGCCGACTGGCTGCGCAGCGCCGGCTTCCTCGGCTGATCCGCCTGGCCGTCGGCCGCACGGATCGCGACCATCGCCTCCAGGTCGCGGACCGGGACCGGTCGGCCGAACAGGTACCCCTGTGCGAGCGTGCACCCGGCGTCCACCAGGGCGCGTTGCTGCTCGGGGAGCTCGACGCCCTCGGCCAACGCCGTCATGCCGAAATCTCTTGCCAGACCGATCACGGCATCGACCAGGCGCCGGTCGCGCTCGTCGTGGTGCACGCCACGGATGAACGCCCGGTCGATCTTGAGGACGTCCACGGGGAGCTCGCGCAGCAGTGACAGCGACGAGTAGCCGGTGCCGAAGTCGTCGAGCGCGGTGTGCACGCCGAGCGCACGGAGACGCCCGAGCACCCTCGCCGCATCGCCCGGATCGTGCATCAGGCTCGACTCGGTCACCTCGATGCAGAGGCGCGCCGCCGGGACCCCGTGGCGGGCGAGGGTGCTCTCGACGAGCCCGAGGAGCGGCGGGGCGACGAGCTGGCTGAGCGACAGGTTGACGGCCACTCGGATGTGGTCGGCCCACCGTGATGCCGCGGCGATCGCACCGTCGAGCACCTGCTCGGTCATCCGGACCACGTGCCCGGTCTCCTCGGAGATGGCGATGAACTCGGCCGGCGACACCGCGCCGAGCTCGACGTCGAACCACCGTGCGAGCGCCTCGGCCCCCAGTACGTCTCCGCTCACCACGTCGACGATCGGCTGGAAGGCGAGTTCGATGCGGTTCTCCTCGATGGCCTGCGGGAGCCGGTGGACGAGCGAGAGGCGCCGCAGCACCTTCGTCCGCAGCGTCTCGTCGAACACCACCACGCCGCCACGGCCGTTCTCCTTGGCCCGGTACATCGCCGTGTCCGCATCGCGGAGCATGGCGACCGGGTCGAGCTCGTCGCCCGCGGCGAGCACCACTCCCATCGACGCGGTCACCCGGTAGCGGTTGCCGGCCGCGTCGACCGGCGGGTCGAGTGCCCGTTCCAACCGCGCCACCAGACGACCGACCTCGTCGGCGTCCGCGAACCCGTCGAGCAAGACGACGAACTCGTCGCCGCCGAACCGGGCGACGACGTCGTCGGTCCGCACGACGCCCGCGAGCCGCCGACCGACCTCCACGAGCACTTCGTCTCCCACCGCGTGGCCGTGACCGTCGTTGACCAACTTGAATCGGTCGATGTCGAGGAACACGATGCCGACCGGGGTCCGGTCGCGTCCGGCACGGCGACATGCACGTTCGAGCTGCTCGGTGAGCAGGGCGCGGTTCCCGAGGCCGGTGAGCGGATCGTGCAGCGCCTCGTGGGCGAGCTGGTCCTGCACATCGCGGCGATCGGTGACGTCGTGGGCGTTCACGACGAAGCCGTCCACGACCCCGTCGTGACGCACGTCGGAGATCGACCCGGAGAGCCAACGCCATCCGCCGTCACCGGTGCGGACCCGGAAGTCGGGGAGCCGGACGACGTGCTCGGCGACCCACTCCTCGGGGATCGGTTCCACGAGTCGCTCGATCTCGACGACGTCGTCGGGGTGCACGTGGGACCGCCACGGCGTGTCGACCAGGTCCGCCGGCGACCGGCCGATCGAGGCCCACGAACCGCTCGCGAACCGGATCAGGTCGTCGTCGTCGACGATCAAGATGTAGTCGGTCGCGTAGCGGGTGAGCGCCGCCAAGCGGCGCTCGGCGAGCTCGGCCTTGGCGTCGGAGCGGCGCCGCACGACCGCGGAGGTGATCACGTCGGCGAGGGAGCGGAGCAGGCCGACCTCGAAGCGGCTGAACCGGCGTTCGGTCCGCACCGCGTCGAACCCGACCAGACCGACGAGATCGCCGAACGACAGCATCGGCACGACGAGGAGCGAACGGATGCCCTGCGGGACGAGGTGGGCGCGCTCGGCGGCCCGGCTCGGTGGCAGGGCGAGGACGTCGTCGATCGCGACCGGATCCCCGCGACGCAAGGGCTCGATCCACGCGGCGACGAGATCCATCGAGACGTCCTGGTTCCGGTCGATCTCCGGCGCCACGCCCGATGCACACCACTCGTGAGTGTTGAACAGGCGCTCGTCCTCGACGAGGAACAGGTAGGCGCGGTCGACGGCCAGGTGGTCACCGAGACGACCGAGCGCATCATCGATCAGCTCGTCCAACCCGTCACTGTCCACATGGAGGAACCCCGACGTGATGCCGCGCACGAAGTCCTGACCCGCGTGGATCCTGGCGAGCGAGTCGGAGGGCACCGTCGCCGACCTCGACCGAGGGCGCGGAAGGTCGCCCGGGTCGGGCGGATCGGACGTCACGGCTGGTCATCGGCAGGGGTGGGTCCCGGGTTGAGCCGGACGCCACCCACCTCGCCCGTACCCGGCCGACATCTGCTCGGAACCTTGATCGGCGGGGTCCGGTCGGGCATGGTTGGGGCCGACGAAACGTCACGGTCACACGCATCCGGAGGGGAACACATGACCACCCACGTCCAACCGGCCGCCAACGCCGCTCCGCGCTCCGCGGCCGACGAGCTCCATCCCGTCCTCACTGCCCTGCTGGGCGACCCGCTCGGGGTCCGGGTGTCGTTCTGGGACGGGAGCACGACGGGTGCCGACGACGGTCCAGGCACACTCCACGTGCGGACACCCGAGGCCCTCCGACGCATCCTGTGGGCGCCGGGAGAGCTCGGGTTGGCCCGGGCGTTCGTGTGTGGCGACCTCGACGCCGAGGGCGACATCATCGACATGCTGACCGCCGTCCGGCACCGGGCACCGCGCGAGCAGCCCTGGGTGCGCGACCTCCCGGGCGCCGTCGCTGCGGCCCGCCGGCTCGGCGTGCTCGGTCCCCCGCCGCCACCGCCCGGCATCGAGTTCCGACCGCGCTCGTTGCGCCGTCACACGATCCGTCGCGATGCCGACGCGGTCGGCCACCACTACGACGTCTCGAACGAGTTCTACGCGATGGTGCTCGGTGAATCGATGACCTACTCATGCGCGCTGTTCCCCGACGATGACACCGGGCTCGCCGACGCCCAGGCCGCGAAGCACGAGCGGGTCTGCCGCAAGCTCGGGCTCGACCGGACACCCGGGTCGCGGCTGCTCGACGTCGGCTGCGGATGGGGGCAGATGGCGATCCACGCCGCGCAGCACCACGGCGCTCAGGTGGTCGGCATCACGATCAGCACCGAGCAGGCCGCCCTGGCGCGCGAGCGCGTCGCCGCGGCGGGGGTCGCCGACCAGGTCGAGATCCGGTTGCAGGACTACCGGGAGCTGCGCGGCGAGACGTTCGACGTGATCAGCTCGATCGGCATGTCCGAGCACGTCGGCAGCGCGAACCTCGTCCGGTACTTCGAGACGTTGCGCGCGCTGCTCCGCCCGACCGGGCGCCTGCTCAACCACGCGATCTCGTCGATCGGCGGGTCGAAGCTCCCGACGCGGGGGTTCATCCACCGGTACGTGTTCCCCGACGGTGAGCTGATCGACGTCGGGGACTCCGTGCTGGCGATGCAGCGGGCGGGCTTCGAGATCCGCGACGTCGAGTCGCTGCGCGAGCACTACGCCCGCACGCTGCGCCACTGGGTCGCCAACCTCGAGCAGCACTGGGACGCCGCCGTCGCCGAGGTGGGCGTCGAGCGGGCCCGCACCTGGCGGCTGTACATGGCGGCCTCGTCGGTCGGGTTCACCGACGGTGGCCTGAACATCCACCAGGTGCTCGGCGTCGCACCCGACGCCGACGGCCACAGCGCGATGCCCCGCGTCCGCCCACTCTGACCCCCCGTCCCGTCCGCGCCGATCGACCGTTTCCTGCCGGTTGCCGCGGACGGTTCGGGTCGGTCGCGCGTGATCCGTCCGCGCCGATCGACCGCTTCCTGCCGGTTGCCGCGGACGGTTCGGGGTCAGGGGCCGTGGGAGCCGGCGGGGTACTCCTCGAGCGGGATCGCGTCCGTGGCGAACGCGTCGAGGAACGGGGTGAGCACGCGCCACGCCGCCTCGACCTCGGCGGCCCGCACCGACCGGTTGGAGCGCCCGGCGATCACGTCGCAGAGCAGGACCGAGTAGGCGCCGAGCGGCGAGTCGTCGAGCGTCTCCACCAGATCGACCGGGCGGGTCCGCAGGGCGTCACTCCCCTCCCCCACGACGAGCTCGAACCCGACCCGGTCCGGCTTCACCGCGACACGGACCTCGTTGCGGGCGCCGTCGGCCGCCGGATGGGAGCCGGGACGGAACGTGACGACGACCTCGTGACGATCGCTCGCCAGCGCCTTGCCACTGCGGAGCGTGAACGGCACGCCGCGCCAGCGGTCGGTGTCCACGCCGAGGGTCACGCTCGCCAGCGTCTCGGTGCGGCGCTCGGGGTCGACGCCCTCGGACTCGGCGTAGGCGACGACCTGCTCGCCGTCCACCGTGCCCGCGGTGTAGCGCGCACGCGTGCTGCAGCACGCGAGATCGGCGTGGAACGGGCGGGTCGCGTCGAGCACCTCGATCTTGCGATCGGCGACCTCGTCGGGCTCGAGCGAGCCGGGCGGCTCCATCGCCACCAGGCAGAACAGCTGCATCAGGTGGTTCTGGATCATGTCGCGCAGCGCCCCGGCACGGTCGTAGAACCCGGCGCGACCCTCCAACGCCAGCGTCTCGTCCCACACGATGTCGACCCGCTCGACGTGTTCCGCGCTCCATGCGGCCTCGAACACCCGGTTGGCGAAGCGGATGCCGAGGAGCAGCTGGACGGTCTGCTTGCCGAGGAAGTGGTCGACCCGGAACACGTCGTCGTCGGGCAGGCACCGGCGCAGCTTCTCGTTCAGCTCGACCGCCGAGGACAGATCGGTCCCGAACGGCTTCTCGAACACGACGCGGCTGCCTGCGGGGAGCCCGACCGTCGCCAGCGCGCCGACCGCGTCGGGGAACACCGGCGCCGGTAGCGCCAGGTAGACCGCGACCGGACGGTCGCCCCCGACGACCGGGGCGAGCGCGTCGGCGTCGGTCGCGTCGGCACGGTGGTGGCCCACCATCGCGAGCAGGGCGTCTCGGGTCGCGTCGTCTGCGTCGCCGCGATCGTCCAGGGCGCGGTTCACCATCTCGGCGAGCTCGTCGTCGCTCACGTCGTGGCGACTCACGAGATCGACGGTGAACCCGTCGGGCAGGTCGCCACCGGCGAGCAGTTCGGCGAGCGCTGGGATCACGTAGCGGGTCGTCACGTCGCCGGTCCCCATCACGACCAGTCGTCCGACCGCTCCCACGGGTCAGTCCCCGAGCGCGGGCGGGAGGTGGCCGTCGTGCCGAGCCGCGAGCCGATCGGCGTCGCACTCCCGGCAGAGCGTCTCGATGTGCATCGCGGTGATCGAGCGCTGCGTGCCACGCGACCGCTCGACGAGCGGGACGGGGTGTGCGACCACGTCGGTCGATCCGCACGTCGGGCAGTGCGGCCGGACCGGTCGATCCCAGCTCAGACCGCACGAACCGCACGTGATCACGATCGTGTCGTCGCGACGGTCGCCGCGCAGCTCGTCGTCGGTGCCGCAGTTCGGACACAGGATCTCGAGGCTCACCCCGTCGATCCTCCCACATCCGCGGTCGGGACCGGATCCGGGGTCGGATCCGCCGGGAGCGGCGCGAACCAGGCGATCACGCCGACCGTCAGCGGCAACAGCATCGTCGCCGTCACGGCCCGGGAGAACGAGCCCAGCGCATCCGCGAGGAGGGTGAACCACAGGGGCGCCACGGCGGTGGAGGCCACGGCGACAGCCATCATCCGGCCGCGCAGACGACCCAGCGTGACGGTTCCCGTCCAGCGCGCGAGCAGCGCACCCTCGCTCGCGTGGTTCGCCGCCACCGAGCCGCCCAGCATGACGCCGAACAGCACACCCGTGACCGGCGAGCTCACGAGATGGATCGCGCCGAGGGCGGCGAGCGCGAGCACCATCACGCCCGGGACGACGAGGCGCCCCGGCAGGCGATCGACCTGACGGCCGACGAGGACGGCGAACACCGCCGCGGCCGCGCTCTGCGGGACGAAGTTGGCGGCCGCCTCGGTCGCCGAGAGCCCACGCTCGCCGAGCACGGCGATCTGGTGGAAGCCGAGTGCGGTGCCGATCGCCCCCATCGTCGCGACGCAGGCGGTGACGACGGCGAACGCCCATCGGCGCTCCCGCGGGTCGGTCGACCCGGTCTGCTCCGTCGTGAGCGGCTCCGGCACGACCGCCGGCCCGGCGACGACCTCCGCCACCGGAACGGGCACGTCCGCGTCCGGGTCGGCGTGCACGTCCGCATCCGGGTCCGCATCCGGGTCGGCGAGCGGGTCGAGGAGCGCACCGGCGTCCGCGCCGGCGACGGACCGCCGGCGTCGACCGAGCCCGTCGAGGCGGCCGGCCGCGGCGGCCAGCAGCAGTGAGCCGGTGAGCACGACGGCGGCCAGCAGCAGCCACGTCTGGCGCCAACCGATCAGCGGGATCAGCCGGCTGGCGAGCAGCGGCGTCATGCTGATCGCGAGGCCGCCGAGCGCCGAGAGCCAGCCGAGCGCGGCGCCACGCCGCACGGTGACGGCGCGAGCCACGAACACCGAGGCGGTGAGCGTGAAGCCGGTCTGACCGAACGCCCGGAGCCCGAACACGCCGAACGTCAGCACCGGCAACCCGGGCGACGACGCGGTGATCACGAGTGCGAGCGCGAGGCACACGCCAACCACCCGGATCATCGTGCCGAGCCGGCGACCGTCGAGGTGCCGGCCGAGCCAGAGCCCGGTGGGAGCGGCGAGCAGCGTGGCCACGAGGTACGCCGTGGTGAGCTGCCCGCGAGACACCCCGAACGACTCGGTGATCGGGTCCACGAACACGGAGAACCCGGCGGTCTGCCCCGGGCCCGACATGGCGACCAACCCGGCGCCGAGCGCGACGACGCTCAGCCGCCCCCGGTCCACGTGCGGTCGGCCGAGCGCGGGCGCGGGGTCGGTGGCGGCGGGGGTCGTCATGGGTGGGGGTCGGGTCCGCGCGATGGGACCCGGGGGACGCTACCGACCCGGATCCGTCCTGCGATTCGTGTCGGCACATCCGACGTCGGCAGTGAGATGGTCCGACACGAACCGGTGGCCGCGTCGATCGTGTTGCGGGAACGTTCACCGGCGTCGACCCTCGGAGGGGTCCGGTGGGTGCGTAACGTCGGAACCATGACCCGATCGCCGCGGCGACGAGCGCTGGTGGTGGCGCTGGCGCTCGTCGCCGCGGCATGTGGATCGGGGACCGGATCCGAGTCGGACCCACCACCACCCGCCGCCGACAACGACGACGACCGCGACACCGGCAACGACCACGACAACGACCGCGACACCGGCAACGACAACGCCGCCGACACCGGCAGCGACACCGACAACGTGGCGTACGAGTACCCACCGGCACCGACACCCGGCCGCGGCCCGAACCCCGAGGCGTTCGAGGCCTTCGAGCGGTTGGTCGTCGATCTCTCGATCGGCGGGTACACCACCCTCGCGTTCGACGAGATGGTCGCGGCGGGCGACGCCCGGCACGCCTGGGTGGTGTCGGACCTGCTCCGGGTCCTTCAGGGCTCCCCCGACCGGGACCGGCTGATGCTCGCGTTCGAGACGCTCACCGGTGTCGACCCCGACGACGACCCGAGCTTCCGCCGCTCGCCGTGGAAGCGTTCCACCGACCACCTCATCGCCTGGGACCTGCCGGCGCCCGACGAGTACCCCGAGATGAAGGCCGCGCTCCTCACCCTGATCGACGACCGCTGGGCGCCGCTGTTCGACGACCCCGACGCGGAGATCGACTGGCGGTGGCTCAACTGGGGCGGCGTGCTGATCGACGACCGACCGCTCGGGGCGACGGAACCCTGCCCGCGCAGCTGCATCCCCGCCCTCGACGACCCCGCCCTCGTCACCCACGACGAGGGCGGCGACTGGTACCCCGACGACGCGATCGTGTTCGGGATCGTCGAGGGTGACGACGCGGTCGCCCTGCCGCGCAACGTCATGGAGGTCCACGAGATGGTGAACATGACGATCGGCGACCGGCGCTTCGGCATCCCGTACTGCACGTTGTGCGGTTCGGCCCACGCCTACCGCACCGATGCCGTGCCCGACGGGGTCGAGCCGCCGGTGCTCCGCACGTCGGGGTTGCTCAGCCGGTCGAACAAGGTCATGTTCGACCTCGAGACGTGGTCGCTGTTCGACACGTTCACCGGGCGCGCCGTGTCCGGGCCGTTGCGCGAGGCCGATCTCGTGTTGGAGCAGGCGACGCTCGTCGTCACCACGTGGGGCGCGTGGCGCGACGAGCATCCCGGCACGCGCATCGTGGCCGAGGACGGCGGGGTCGGGCGGAGCTACGAGCTCGACCCGCTGGGCGGGCGCGACGACGACGGGCCGATCTTCCCGGTCGGCAGCGTCGACGACCGCCTCGACGTGCACGAGCGTGTGCTCGGCGTCATCGCGGCCGACGGCACCCCGGTCGCGTTCCCCGTGGTGGACGCCCGGCTCGCGCTCGCCGGTGACGCCGCGGTCGAGCGGGCCGGCGTCGAGCTGTTCGACGACGCGGGCGG
>SKSP01000491.1 GCA_007122945.1 Ilumatobacteraceae bacterium
GAGCTCAACCGGGCGTTCGACGCGGCCGCCGGCGACCGCGACGCTCGCGTGATCGTGCTCGCGGGTGCCGGACCGCACTTCAACGCCGGCCACGACCTGCGCGACCGCACGCCGATCGCTGAGTTCGACACGGTGTCGACCTGGCGCGAGTTCGACGCGCCCGGCGCGGAGGGGTGGATGGCCGCCGAGCAGGAGTTGTACCTGCAGATGTGTCTGCGCTGGCGCGGCATCCCGAAGCCGACGATCGCCCAGGTCCACGGCCGCACCATCGCCGGTGGCCTGATGTTGATGTGGGTGTGCGACCTGATCGTCGCCGCCGATGACGCCACGTTCAGCGACCCGACCGTCGCGTTCGGCGTGAACGGGGTCGAGTACTTCGCCCACCCGTGGGAGCTCGGGCCGCGGAAGGCCAAGGAGCTGCTGTTCACCGGCGAGGAGTTGACCGCCGACGACGCGCGGGCGCTCGGCATGGTCAACCGGGTCGTGCCTCGCGAGGAGCTCGAGGCGGTCACGCTGGCGCTGGCGGCGAAGATCGCGTCGAAGCCGTCCATGGGCCTCAAGCTCGCGAAGCAGTCGGTGAACCAGGCCGTCGACGCGCAGGGTTTCCGCACGGCACTGGACTCGGCGATGTCGCTGCAGCAGCTCGGCCACTCGAACAACCAGCAAGTGCACGGCCTCCCGATCGATCCGGCCGGCCTGCCACCGTCGATGCGACGACCCAGCGAGTGACGAGGCGCGGCGCCGCGACCCCTTGACGCGGCCGGTTGTCGTCTATAACACTGTTATGGACACTGTCAGCAACGCAACGCACCGCCGACCCGAGGAGCGCCGATGACCGAGACCCACACCCCCGCCGTCGATCACCCGAACGCCGGGGACCCGGCCGCGAACCCGTACCTGGAGGGCAGCTTCGCCCCCGTCAGCGAGGAGCTGACGGCGTTCGACCTCCCCGTCGAGGGCGAGCTCCCGGTCGAGCTCGAGGGTCGCTACCTGCGCAACGGCCCGAACCCGATCGGCGACGTCGATCCGACGATCCACCACTGGTTCACCGGCGACGGCATGGTCCACGGCGTCCGGCTGCGCGGCGGTCGGGCGGAGTGGTACCGCAACCGCTACGTCGGCTCCGCGAACGTCGCCGACCACCGCGGCGAACCCGACATCCCCGGGCCGAACTGGAACGACAACCCCGGCGGGCCGAACACCAACGTGGGCGGGTTCGCCGGCACGACGTGGGCGACGGTCGAGGCGGGCGGGTGTCCGGTCGAGCTGACCTACGAGCTCGAGAGCGTCCGGCGCAACGACTTCTTCGGCACGCTGCCGGGCGCGTTCACCGCGCACCCCAAGGTCGATCCGGCCACGGGCGAGATGCACGCCATGGTGTACGCCCCGGCGCAGTGGATGGACCACGTCCAGTACGTCGTCGTGGGCACGGACGGGCGGGTCCGGCGCACGCTCGACGTCCCGCTGCCCGGCATGACGATGATGCACGACATGTCGCTGACGGAGCGCTACGCCGTGATCTACGACCAGCCGTGCACGGTCGATCTCGACCTCGCCTTCGCCGATCGCTTCCCGTTCCGCTGGAACCCCGACCACGGCAACCGGCTCGGCCTGCTCCCGCGGGAGTCCGACGACCCGGGCGAGATCGTCTGGATCGACGTTCCCCTCGGCTACGTGTTCCACCCGGCCAACGCCTTCGACGCGCCCGACGGCACCGTCGTGATCGACCTGTGCCGGTACGAGAAGATGTTCGACACCGACCTGCTCGGGCCGTTCGGCGACGGGCTCGCCCGGCTCGAGCGATGGGTCCTCGACCCGGCGCGACGGACGGTGTCGACCACCGTCGTCGACGAGACGCCCAACGAGTTCCCCCGTCATCACGGTGCCCTCACGGCGCGACCGTACCGCTACGTCTACTGCACCCCGGCCGGCGACGACCTCGGCCGCGGCTGGCCGACCATCAAGCACGACCTCACCACCGGCGGGCGGGAGGTGTTCGACCACGGTCCCGGACGATGCGCGGGGGAGCCGGTGTTCGTCGCCCGCCCCGGCAGCGACCCGGTCGTCGACGAGGACGACGGCTGGCTGCTGACGATGGTCCACGACCTGGGCGAACGCAGCGCCGAGCTCGTCGTGATGGACGCCCGCGACCTCGGCCGCGGGTACGTCGCCCGGGTCACGCTGCCCCAGCGGGTGCCGTTCGGCTTCCACGGGAACTGGGTGAGCGACCGCGCCGTCCCGCCGCCGCCGGGGGCCTGATCGCCCGGCGCCGAGCCATCACCCGGGCGCCGCTCAACGCGAGTCGCGCGCGGACTGCTCGACCGCGGCGATCACCGCGACGACGACGAGCCCGACGAGCGCGGTCATCCCGACGATCGTGACCGCATGGAGGTCGACCGGTCCGGTGCTGCCCGGGTTGGCGAAGCCCGGGCCGATCGGTGCCTCGCCGAGGTCGACGAGCGTCGACAGCGCGAGCCACACCGACGCCGAGACGCCGCCGATGACGAGTCCGAGCCCGTAGCTGCGCACGAGCAGGAACCCGATCACGCCGACATAGGCGAGCAGGCCGAGCTGCACGAGGCGACCGACCACGTACCACGTCGGCTGGCCGAGCCCGCCGGTGCCGGGGCTCCAGTTGTCCTGGATCGTCGCGACGCCCTCCGGGATGAGCGGCCCGGCCGCGGCGACCACGGCGGCGACGGCGCCGAGCGAGGCGATCCAGGGGTTCAGCCCACGTCGAGCACGGTCGCGGCCCGCGCTCGCCAACGACACCACGAACGTGACGACGCCGAGCGCACCGGCGACGAGCAGCACCCAGTACCCGACGTCGCGGGTGATCGTCACCGTGAACGCCTCGGTGGTCGGACGGCCGACGGCGTCGATCGCGGCTTCCAGCGGGCGCTCGGCGAGACCGATGGTGAGCGTGACCCATCCGGCGATGGCCAGCCCGGCACCGCCGGTGAGCCCGGCGGCCCAACGCTGCCGGAACCCGGCACCGATCACGCCGACGAGGAGCGCGACGAGCGCGACGATCATCGCTCCCGGAAGGTTCGTGCCGAGATCGGCGACCATCCAGTCCCCGGTGTCGAACGCGGGCGAACCGGCGTCGGTGCGGATCGCCACGACCCGGGGGAACATCCCGAACACCGCCGCCATCCCCGTGACGAGGCCGATGCCCGACACCGCGCCGATGCGGAAACGGCCGAGCAGCGTGTCGTCGGTGTCGAGCAGGCGCGGGGCGTCGGCGGGCATCTCGGTGGTCGGCGCGGTGACCGGCGCGACTGACGGAGCGTGCTGTGCAGTCGTCACCGCCACGGGCGCGGGCGCGGGGTCGCGGAGCAGGTCCGGTTCGTCGAGCGCCAGGTCGTACAGCCGGGGCGGGACCGCGACCGGCCGGGGCCCGGGTTCGGGTTCGGGTTCGGGTTCGGGCTCGGGCTCGGGCTCGGGCTCGGGTTCGATCGCCGGCTCCGGCGGGGGCGTCCGGACCGGTGGTTCACCGGGGGGCGGGAACGAGGCACCGACCTCGATCGGCTGGGTCGGCGGCGAATCGTCGGCGACGACGTCGATCGGCTGCGTGCGCTCGCCCGGATCGGCGACATCGCCGGTGACCACGTCGATCGGCTGCGTGCGCTCACCCGGATCGGCGGCACCATCAGGATCGGCGGCACCATCAGGGTCGTCGCCGATGCCATCGCCCGGGTCGTCGCCGGTGCCAATGCCGGTCGTGCCGGTGCCGGTCGTGCCGGTGTCGATCGTGCCGGTGCCGGTCGTGCCGGTGTCGATCGTGCCGGCCGGCACGTCGGCTGGAAGGACCCAGCCGCACTCGGCGCACGCGCGTTGGCCCGCTCGGACCTCGGCACCGCACCGGTTGCAGAACATGTCGGCGATGCTACGGGGCGAGTCCCCCTCGGCGCGGGCGATCCTGGGCGAGACTGCCGTCGTGGCTGGAAGATTCGCACCGTCGCCCACCGGCGACCTGCACGTCGGGAACCTTCGCACGGCACTCGTCGCCTGGCTGCTGGCCCGCGGCGAGGGGCGCGAGTTCCTCGTCCGCTTCGAGGACCTCGACCGGGTGGCCGCGTCGGTCGAGCACGAGCATCGTCAGCTCGCCGATCTGGCGGCGCTCGGCCTCGACCACGACGGCGTCGTCGTGCGCCAGAGCGAGCGCTTCGACCTCTACCGCGACGCGATCGCCGACCTCGACCGTGCCGGGTTGGTCTATCCGTGCTGGTGCACCCGGCGTGAGATCGCCGCCGAGATCGCCGCCAGCACGAGCGCCCCCCACGGACCGACCCCGGACGCACCCGACGACGTGGACGTACCCCGCGACGTGGAGGTACCCGGCGACGTGATGGTCCCCGACGGCGCCTACCCGGGCACCTGTCGCGACCTGTCGTCGGTGGCGCGTCGCGAGCGGGAGGCCGGTGAGCGTCCGGCGGCGCTGCGGCTGCGGAGCGACGACGCAGTGGTGGAGGTGAACGACCGTGTGCACGGTCGGCGACGCGGTCGCGTCGACGACGTCGTGCTGCAGCGCGGCGACGGCGTTCCGGCGTACAACCTGGCCGTCGTGGTGGACGACCACCTCCAGGGCGTGACCCAGGTGGTGCGCGGCGACGACCTGCTGTCGTCGACGCCGCGGCAGGTCCACCTGCAAGACCTGCTCGGGTTGGCCACGCCCGAGTACGCGCACGTTCCCCTCGTGCTCGGTCCCGACGGCGAGCGCCTCGCCAAACGGCACGGTGCCGTCACCCTCACCGACCTCGCTCGCGAGGGCGTCGACCGCGCCGAGATCCTCGGCCGCCTGGTCCGCACGCTCGGCATCGACGTGGTCGGTCCGGTGCCCGACGCCCGCACGATCCTCGACCGGTTCCGGCTCGCCGCGCTGCCACGCGAGCCACTGATCTGGGACGCCTCCCACGCCCGCGAGGGCGACCGCCCGGTCGGCGGATGACCCCACTAGGATCTGCGCTCGTGCGCACCCGGTCGACCCCCCTCCTGCTCGGGATGGCCGCGCTGCTCCTGGCCGCGTGCTCCACCACGGCACTGAGCAGCGCACCGGAGTCGACCCCGCCGGTCACCGTGCCTCCGCTGCCCGACCCCGCCGACGCGCCCGAGCCGGTCGAGCTCGACGAGCCCACGGTCACCCCGCCCGTCGACGAGACCGACGAGACCGACGAGACGGAGGATCTCGACGGTGTCGAGGACGCCGCGGACGCCGAGCCGACCGAGGAGGCCGAGCCGACCGAGGAGACCGAACCCGCGGCGTCCTCCGACGACGCTGACGAGATCGCCGCTGAGGAAGCCGCCGACGAGCCGGACCTCGAGGAACCCGACGTCCAACTCGTCGAGACGGTCGACCCACCGTTGCAGCCGGTGGGCACGGGCTCGGGCGACGAGACGGTCCGCCTGCAGGAGCGGCTGCTCGAGCTCGGGTTCTGGGTGCAGTCGACCGACGGTCAGTACGGCGTCACCACCCGCCAGGCCGTGATGGCGTTCCAGAAGTACCTCGGTCTTCCGGCCGACGGGGTCGCCGGCCCGGACACCGTCGCGTACATGTCGAACCTGACCGAGAAGCCGCGTGGTCGCGCCGACGCCGGGACCCTGGTCGAGGTCGACAAGACCAAGCAGCTCCTGTTCTTCGTCATCGACGGCACGACCGAGTGGATCCTCAACACCTCCACCGGCACCGAGATCCCCTACGAGCGGCCGAACTCCAACGACCCCGAGATCATCGAGCGCGGATCGTCGATCACGCCGGTCGGGCTCCACCAGGTCAACCGCCAGCGGCCGGAGGGTTGGTGGGAGGGTGACCTCGGTGAGATCTACCGGCCGAAGTACTTCATCGGCGGCGTGGCCGTGCACGGTTCCAACAGCATCCCGAACTACCCGGCCTCGCACGGCTGCGTGCGGGTGAGTGTGCCGGCGATGGACTGGATCTGGGATTCCGAGCTGATGCCGATGAACTCCCCCGTCTGGGTCCACGGCGAGATCCCCAGCTGACACCAGCCGACACCAGCTGACACCAGCTGACACCAGCCGACACCAGCTGACACCAGCCCCGCCACTCGATCAGCACCTGAGCGACACAGAGTCGCCAGCTGCCGGACAGGCCGGCAACCAGCGACACAGAGTCTGTTGGGGGCCGGTCAGATTCGGGTGCGCATCAGCACCCCAGCGACACAGAGTCGCC
>SKSP01000481.1 GCA_007122945.1 Ilumatobacteraceae bacterium
CGCGATCTGGGTGACGGTGTCGGCGCTCGACGACCCCACCGCCATCGTGTTGCGGATCGACGCGTCCAGCGGAGCAGTCGTGGGACGCCGTTCGTTGCCGGGCGGGCGCCGAATCGACCAGCTCTCGGGGCTCGCGACAGTCGGGGATCGCGTCTTCGTCCTCGATCGTCCGGCTCGTACGTTGCTGGAGCTCGATCCCGAGGAGTTCCTCCGGGACGCGTCAGCGGATCCGAACGCGCGCACCGAAGAAGAGGTCGGGACCCGGCACGAGGCCGAGGCCGAGATCCGGGCCCTGGTCGAGGAGGTGTTCGACGCAGGAACCGATCCGGATCGGATGGCCGAGCTGATCGAGCACGGGGCGTCGCTCCACGAAGCGATCGCCGGGTTCAAGGCGTTCTTCGAGGAACACCTCCCGGGTGAGCAGTACCGGGGTGAACTGCTGGCGGTGGATCACGGTGACGACATCGCCGACATCGCCGGCATCGACTATGCAGTGACGGTCGGAGGTTCCCCCGTCGTCGAACCGCAGCGAGGCGAGGTCCGTCACGTCGACGATCGGTGGCTCCTGACCCGGGACACGTTCTGTGCGCTGGTGGGACTCGGCGGCATCGAGTGTGCGCCCGTCGTCGTCGCCACGGACCTCCGCCGTCACTGAACCCACGGTCACCCGGCACCGGGCGAGCGGGGTTCGTCGCTGTCCTCGTCGTCATCTCCCTGCTGATGGTCGGGTGGGTGGGGGATCCAGCCGCGGGGTGGTCGTCGGATGCGCCAGCCGGTGGGTGCGGTGTTGCGGAGGTTGGGGTTGCGGTTGTGGCGGGGGCAGTGGGCTCGGCCGTTGTCGAGTGATGTGGGGCCACCGTTGGCGTGTTCGTCGATGTGGTCGATGTCGCAGTACTCGGCGGGTGCGTCACAGCCGCTGGGGTGGGTGCAGCGTCGGTCGCGGACTCGGATGGCTTTGCGGAGCGCGCCGGTGAAGGTGCGCCGGGGGGAGGTGGTGATGGGGTGGTCGGGGCCGTCGAACCAGATTCGTTCGATGTCGCAGCGGTTGAGGGTGGGGACGATGCCGAAGGTGGGGATCGGCACCCCGGAGAGGGTTTCGCAGAGATGCTCGGCGGTGTTCATGCCCAACACGAGGGTGAGCGAGATCCGCGGTGAGCGTCCTTGGTGGTACTCGTCGATGTCCAACGTGGCGGAGCGTTCGGCCATGAGCACGAGGGCATCGGCGCGGCGTTGGGCGGCGGTGCGCACACTGTTGGTGTTCTGGTCGTGTTCGTACAGTTGCCGTTCGAGCCGGTTCAACTCCGCGAGGAACTCCTGTCCACCCACGGCGGGCAACAAGCCCTGGAGGTGGACCATCCCGTCGAAGGTGGCCGCCGCACTCAACTGGCGTTCCGCATGCCGCTTCTTCGCTCGCTTCTCGTCGTCGTCGGGGTCGTGGTGGCGGATCCAGTTGCGGATGACGCGGCGGGCGTCGTCGACGCCGATCCCGACACACGCGTCGACCAGGGCCTGTTCGTGCTGGTCGAAGATGTCGGGGCAGACCTTGCGGGCGTCGGACAACGCGTCGACACACCCGGGCTGCAACCGGCCGACCACCACGGCGGCGGCCACGAGGGGCATCGACCGCAGTTTCCGCGATCGGCGCACCAGCGTGGAGGCGTCGGTCTTGGCGATCCCGGTCTCGGCTTTCAACCGTGACGCGGGGCTCTTGGAGCCGTCCCCGGACCAGATGCCACGCGTGTCCCACACGTCGACCGTGGCGTACAGCAGGCCGTCGAGGCGGACCCGGCCGCGCAACATGGTGAGCATCCGGGTGTGCACCTCGGCGTCGGTCGCCATGGTGAGGTCGTCGGCGGCCAGTTGGTCGAGGGTGTGGTCGAGGACAGCGGCGTCCATACATCGAGGATAGCGAACACATGTTCTCATTGCAACCCGAGATCGGAGAAGTGTCTCGACGGAGCCGGCACTGCGTTCGCCTCTCGTGGACGATCGGACGGCTCACGGGCGGCGGGTCGGTCCACCGGTGACGAAGGTGACACGCTGGAGCCGTGCAGATCGGCTTGTACGCCCACACTCACGGCATCGGTCACCGTGATCGATCGGGCAACCACACGCGCAGCACGCCGGCGCAGTTGCTCGATCCGGTCGGGGTCGCTCGAGCAGCCGAAGCGGCCGGCTTCCACTCGATGTGGTTCCCGGACCACGTGTGCATGCCGCGCATCACGTCCAGCGCCCACGTCACGAACCGGAGCGGACGGCGCAGCTACGAGCCGCAGCACGAGATGCTCGACGCGATGGTGACGATGGGGGCCGTCGCCGCGTCGACCTCGACGCTGAAGCTCGGCACGAGCGTGCTGATCGCGCCCTACCGGCACCCGCTGAGCGACGCTCGCCAGTTGGCGACCGTCGACGTGCTGTCGGGCGGCCGAGTGCTCGTCGGCGTGGGCGCCGGGTGGATGCAGGAGGAGTTCGACGCCCTCGGCGTGCCGTTCTCCGAGCGCGGTCGGCGGACCGTGGAGTGCATCGAGGTGTATCGGCGGGCGTGGACCGACGAAGCGGTCGCGAACGACGGCGAGCACTACCGGTTCGCCGACGTGTCGATGGATCCCAAGCCGCTCGACCCGCCCCCGATCGTGTACGGCGGCGTGTCGCCGCTCGGTGCGCGGCGCGCAGCACGACACTGCGACGGCCTGTACCCGCTGTTCCTCGACCCCGGGCTCGATCCGGACTCGCGTCGTGATCTCCACGACATCGTGCGGGCGGAGCTCGACGGCATCGGTCGCGACCCGGCCACGTTCACGATGATGGCGGCGACCGGTATCCGGCTCACGGATGACCCCGAGCCGGGCCCGGACGGTCGGTCGCGGATGCGGTGTGCCGGAACGGCGGACGAAGTGCTCGCCGACATCGAGGAGTTCGCCCGCGCCGGGTACTCGCTCCTCGTGTGCAAGATGGACTGTCCGAGCGGCGAGCTCGCCGAGCTGCTCGAACAGATCGAACGGGTCGGCGAGGAGATCATCACAGCGGCGGCCGGGGTCGAGGCCGTCGGCGGATGGAGGTCCGGGTTGTGACGAACGACGAGACGATCGAACGACGGCTGCGCCGGCTGGAGGACGTCGAGCAGATCCGCGTCCTCAAGGCGCGCTACTGCGACCGGTGCGACGCCGGCTACGACGCCGACGGGATCGCGGCGCTGATGACCGACGACGCCGTGTGGGACGGCGGCGCGACGTTCGGCGTGTTCGAGGGGCGTGAGGCGATCCGCGAGCACTTCCGCAACGCGTCGCAGCGGGTGTCGATCGCCCGGCACCAGGTGATGAACCCGATGATCGAGGTCGAGGGCGACGACGCGACCGGGCAGTGGTTGCTGTTCCAGCCGTGCACCGTGGCCGCCGCCGGAGCGACCGACCGGGCGGTGTGGCTGGCGGCGACGTACCGCGATCGTTATCGCCGTGTCGACGGCCGTTGGCTCATCAGCGCCACCGTCATCGACGTCGCGTTCTTCACCCCGTACGACCGTGGCTGGGTCGAGGAGACGTTCCTCCCCGGCCGCGAGCCCCGTTGAGACCGTCTCCGGACCGCGTCCGGTCAGGGCGCCCCGACGACCGCGTCGCCGACGGCGTCGGTGGCCTCGAACGGGACGATGTGGCCGACCCCGGGGAGCTCGACGTAGCGAGCTCCGGGGATCAGCTGGGCGAGGCGCATCCCGTTGCCCACGGGGATGAGCGGGTCGTCCCGCCCGTGGATCACCATCGTGGGCGCCCGAACCAACCGGAGCCGGTCCGAACCGTGCCAGATCGAGATCGCCCGGAGCTGCGCGAACACGCCGGCGCGAGGTGTCGGTCGCTCGACGATCCGGTCGACGAGTTCGTCCATCGCCTCGGGACGTGCCGACGCGAACTCGGGTGCCACCACGTTCGACCAGGAACGTTCGACGAAGTCGCGCAGCGGTTCCCCACGCGCCGGTGTGGACATCACGTCTGCGAGCACCGCATCGCCGGGGGCGAAACCGGCCGGTGCGGCGGGCCGGGTGCCGCACAGGACGAGGCGCTCGACCGATGCCGGGTGCCGGATGGCGACCTCCTGGGCGATCATCCCGCCCATCGACAACCCGACGAGCGTGGCGGCCGGGGCGCCGATCGCGTCGAGGACGTCGACGACGTCGTCGGCCATGCGGGCGATGGTGAACGGCGTCGGAGCGGTTCGGGAGTACCCGGTGCCCCGGTTGTCGATCCGAACGACGTCGTGCCGTTCGGTGAGGCGGTCGACGAGCGCCGTCGGCCACACGAGGCCCGAGGCGGTCCACCCGTTCAGGAGCACGACGACCGGGCGACCGTCGCCGACGCGGTCCGGACCGTGCCAGAACACCTCGGGGATGCCGGGTCCGGCGGCGGGCCGGCCGGGTGCCAGGCGGCGACGGTGTTCGAGCTCGGCGCGACGGCGACGGTCGCGGACGCTGCGGTGCCCGGTGGAACGCCCGAGCAGGCGCTCGCAGCGGTCGAGCTCGCGGCGTAGGAGCGCCTCGTAGCGGAACCCGGCATCGAAAGCGTCGGCGCCGATGGAGGTGCGGGCGGCGGGGAGCGCCACCGAGGCCGTGGCCCGCATCAGCGGCTCGGCGATGCGGGCCCGAACCGCTCGCCCGAGGGTCACCGCGGCGCCTCCGGCGCACGGGAGTCGGCGAGCGTGCGGCGCAGCACCTTGCCGGTCTCGTTGCGGGGCAACTCGCGGTGCATCTCGACGTGGCGGGGGACCTTGTGGCGAGCGAGGTGGTCGCGGACGTGCCGGCGGACCTCGTCGGCGGTGAGATCGGCGCCGTCGAGCGGGACGACGTGGGCGGCGAGCACCTGACCGAACTCGTCGTCGGGGACGCCCACGATCGCCACCTCGGCGACACCGGGATGGTCGCCCAGCAACTCCTCGACCTCCGTCGGGAAGACGTTCTCGCCGCCCGAGACGATCATGTCGTCCTCGCGGCCCTCGACGAAGAGCAGCCCACGATGGTCGAACCAGCCGAGGTCGCCCGTCGAGAGGAGGTCGCGCTCGACCTCCTTGCCGCCGCCGGAGGTGTACCCCTCGAACCGCATCGAACCGCCGACGAAGATCCGTCCGATGGTGCCGTTCGGGACCGGCCGGCCGGCTGGGTCGAGGATCTCGACGCGGATGCCGAACGCGACCCGGCCGGCGGTGGCCGGCGCGCTCCGGAGATCGTCGGGCGTGGCGATCGTGGCGACGGCCACCTCGGTCGATCCGTAGAGGTTGTAGAGGACCGGGCCGAACCGGTCGAGCACCGCGGTCGCGAGGGCGCCGCCGAGCGCAGAGCCGCTCGAGGCGATCACCCGGAGCCGCGGAGTGGGTGCGGCGACCAGCTCGGAGGGATCGAGGGCCAGGATCCGCGTCAGCATCACCGGGACGACGACGAGCACGTCGGCGTCGTGCTCCGACGTGGCCCGCAGCGTCGCCCCGGGGTCGAACCGCCTGGCGAGGACCGTCGTCGCGCAGCGACCGATCCCGAGGATCAGGTGCACGAGGCCCCAACCGTGGAACAGCGGCGCCGCCACCACCTGGGTGTCACCGAGGCGCAGCGGGATCCGCTCGAGCAGGGCGGCCATCCCTTCGATCGCGCCCGAGTCGCTCCGGCGGGCCGCCCCCTTCGGCCGACCGGTCGTCCCCGAGGTGAGGATCACGAGTCGTCCCTGGTGGCGTCGCGCGCCGACCGATCGTCCGTCGGCCGCCATCGCGCCCATCGCCGACTCGTCGAGCGCGGGCACGTCGCTGGTCGCCACGACGTCGGCGAACTCGTCGTCGTGGATCACGAGTGACACGCCCTCGTGTTCGACGACGTCGGCGAGCTGGGGGCCGGCGAAGCCGGTGTTCATGAGCACGACGTTCGCTCCGGTCGCCGACGCGCCGACGAGCCACTCGACGAAGCCCCGGTGGTTGCGCGCGAGGATGCCCACCGTCGTGTCGGGCCCGATGCCACGATCGGACAACCCGGCCGCGACGGACGTCGCGCGCTGCCACATCGCGCCGTACGTGACCGGACCGGCGTCGTCGACGATCGCGACGCGGTCGGGGTAGCGGGCTGCTGCCGCGGCCACCGAACCGGCGAGCGACGTGCCCCACGGGGCCATGGCCAGCATCGCCCGGGGCAGACGGTCGGGGCGCTCGAACGGCGTGATGTTCGAGCG
>SKSP01000122.1 GCA_007122945.1 Ilumatobacteraceae bacterium
CCGGGCCGCTGCCGATGTCGTCGGTGCTGTCCTGGCCGAGCCGGCCGCTGCCGCCGTCGCCCCAGCACTTGAGATCGCCGTTCTCCAGGATGGCGCAGCTGTGCGCCTCCCCGACGGCGATCGCGGCGAGGCCACCCCGCAGGGTGCCCGGGTCGGCACCCGACGACCCGGCACCGACAGGTGTGGCCGTGACGGCGACCGCCAACCCGGCCAGCAGCGCCAGCGCCGTCGACAGCCTCGTCACGAGTCGGCGATCGGATCGTTGCATCGGTCCCTCCTCGGGTCTCGAACGACAGTGGATCGACGCTCGATCGTACGGAGTGATCTGTGAGTGATCTGTGAGTGACCTGTCAGCGACCGCCGCCGGCCGGACCGGTCAGCGACCCCCGGAGCAGGGGTCGTGAGTCACTCGCCGGGCTGACCGACGGGCACCAGCACGGACCAGACCCGGCGGGGGTGCTCCGCGGCACGCAGGGCGTCACGAGCGCCCACGAGCACGCGGCCGACCTCGGTCCGACGGTAGAGCCACGACTCGGCCTGTCGGGCCGCGGGGACGTGGTCGACGAGGGCCAGGGCGGCCTCCTCGTAGTACGCCCGGACGTCGAGCCCGCCGAGGGGCACCTCCTCGGGGGCCAGCCCGGCCTCCTCGGGCGGGGCACCATCGGCGATGCGGGTGAACGCAACGACCAGCTCGGGGATCCGCTCGGGGCCGCCGAGCCGCGCGACGCCGGTGCGTCCCGCAGCAGCCCGCTGGCGTTCGTACGCGGCCCGCAACCCCGCCGCCTCGTCGACCGCCGGGTGCGACGACGGGTCCGAGCGGGGCGGGAGCGTGCACGCCAGCGGGCCGTCGGACTCGTCGACGATCGACTCCGGGAAGTCGACGAGCACGGGCACGTCGGCGCGCGGCAGCAGCGCGAACGCGGCGTCGAGCACCCGGTGCTGGAAGTCGGGGTCGCTCGGTCGGCCGAGCGGTCGGCCGAGCGGGAAGTCCACGTGCAGCAGGCGCGGCGCACGACCGTCCTCCGCCTGACCACGGACGAGGCTGATGCCGACGGTCGCCAGGCCGGCTCGCTCGAACACGTGGGCGAGCGCACTCACGGTGCGCGTGCACAGCGGTCAGACGGGCGTCAGCAGGACCACGTCGACGCCGTCGTCGAGGAGCAGCCTCGCCGCGGACGGCCCGGTGTCGAGGCGCAGCGTCGTCAGGGTGTGGTCGAGCTGGGCGCCCATGAAGGCCAGGTGACGGGGAGCGACCGAACCGATCCGGCCGTCGGCGGCGGCCTCGGCGAGTCGGTCGGCGGGATGGACGACGTTCAGGTCGGCGGCGACACCGGACCGGTCGAAGTTCGCCGAGGCGTGCGCCAGTGTGAGGTCGCGTGCCGGGCCGTCGAGCACGACGTAGCCCTGACCGTCGGCCCAGGCGCCGACCCCGTCGGGGCGCAGCCCGGCGGTGGTCACGATCGCGACACGCGCCTCGGCGAGCGGTGGCGCGACCGTCGCCGCCGGGTCGCCGTGGTCGAAGGTGTCGATGTGCTCGTACCGGTCGCGGATGCCCCGGTCGATCACCGGGCCGCTCCGGTGCGGGTCGCTTCGATCCACTCGGCCACGGCGCGTCCGATCTCGTCGGGGCTGTCCTCCTGCAGGAAGTGGTTCCCCGCGACGGTCACCTCGCGCTGGTTCGGCCAGGCCCGGCAGAACGCGAGCTGCGGTCCGGTCAGGATCGCGCCCGGGTCGGCCACCACGAGCAGCTTCGGGACCTCGCTCGTGGACAGCCAGTCGGCGTAGTCCGCGACGATCGCGTGGACGTCGGCGGGCTCACCGTCGAGCGGGATCTGGCGCGGCCAGGTCAGCGTCGGTCGGCGGCGCTCGCCGGGTTCGGTGAAGGGCCGGCGGTACTCGGCCATCTCGGCGTCGTCGAGGTCACGCAGGATCGACGCCGGCAGCACGGCCTCCACGAACAGGTTCTTGTCGAGGACCATCTCCTCGCCGGCCGGCGACCGGAAGCCCTGGAAGATGCCGCGGGCGTTCTCGGGCCAGTCGCTCCACGCCATCGACCGCACGATCGCTTCCATGTAGGCGATGCCGGCGACCGCATCGCGATGCCGGTTCGACCAGTCGAAGCCGAGCGCGGAGCCCCAGTCGTGGACGACGAAGGTGACGTCGCGCTCGACACCGAGCTCGGCGAGCAGGCCGTCGAGGTAGTGGCGGTGCTCGACGAACGTGTACGAGTCCGGCCCGGGCTCGGGTAACGGTGCGGAGTCACCCATGCCGACCAGGTCGGGGGCGATGCAGCGCCCCAGGTGGGCGACGTGGGGCATCACGTTGCGCCACAGGTACGACGACGTCGGGTTGCCGTGCAGGAACACGATCGGCGCTCCCTCGCCCTCGTCGACGACCGCCATGTCGATGCCGTCGACCATGACTCGGCGCTTCTCGTACGGGAACTCGGCGGAGACGGCCATGTGGGAACGCTAGTCGGGTGCGTGCTGCACCCGATGCCCGTGCTCGCGGTCATGTCGAGGTGGCGATCTCGACGGGGAGACCGGCTCGCGGTCATGTCGAGGCGGCGATCTCGACGGGGAGACCGGCTCGGTGCCATTCGGGGAAGCCGCCCTCGAGCCGTCGAGCCACCCGGCCCTCGGCGTGCAGGGCTCGGACGGCGTCGTCGGCGTGGGCGCAGTACGGGCCGCGACAGTAGGCGACGATCTCGGCGCCGTCGGGCACGTCGTCGAGGAGCGCAGCGAGGTGCCCGGGGAGGCCGTCGACGGGGACGGAACGGGCACCGGCGATGTGACCGGACCGGTACTCCTGCGCGGGTCGGACGTCGATGATGACGACCTCGCCCGCGTCGATCCGGCGGACGAGCTCGTCGCGGCTCACCTGCTCGAGCTCGCCGCGGTTGCCGAGGTAGGCGGCCGCGAGGTCGTCGAGGTGTTCGTGGTGGGCGGCGGCGACGTCGCGCAGCGCCGCCCACAGTTCGCCCACGCGTTCCGACGCGAGCCGGTAGTGGACGCGGGTGCCCTCGCGACGGGTCGTCACGAGCCCGGCCACGGCGAGCGCGCGGAGGTGGAACGAGGTGTTGGCGACGCTCTGTCCGATCTCGGCCGCGAGCTCGTCGACGTGCCGTTCGCCCTGGTTGAGCACGTCGACCAGTTCGGCCCGACGGCCGCTCGCGAGCGCCTTGGCCACCTCGGCGAACCCGTCGAACAACGCGTCCTTCGCGGTGCGGTCTCCCATCGATGATCGTCCCTTGTTCAAGTGTCTGCTTGACAACGTAGCAGGTCGTCGTGATATCCTCAAGCAACCACTTGAACATGCGGACGGGGCGAACGGGCAGAACGGACAGCCGCAGAACGGACAGCCGCAGAACGGACAGCCATGGTGACGATCCACGACGGCCCGGTCACCGACATGCGCGGCCACGGCGAACGAGCGATGACCGGCGCATGAGCAGCCCGACAGGATCGCGGCCGGAATCCGATCCCGCCGGCCCACCGGGCGCACACCGGCCGGTGCGGCTGGGGTTGATGCAGAACCTGCCGCAGTTCGCGCTGCTGGTCGGGGTCAACGCGTTGGTGGGCGGCATGGTCGGCCAGGAACGCACGATCGTGCCGTTGCTCGCCGAGGACGTGTTCGGCCTCACGGCGTTCACCGGGATGTTGTCGTTCATCGTGGTGTTCGGCGTGTTCAAGGCGATCACCAACCTGTTCGCCGGATCGTTGTCGGACCGCCACGGCCGCAAACCGGTGCTGCTCGCCGGCTGGGCCATCGGCATCCCGGTCCCGCTGCTGTTGATGTGGGCACCGACCTGGGAGTGGGTGCTGATCGCCAACGCCCTGCTCGGGATCAACCAGGGGCTCGCCTGGTCGACCACCGTGATCATGAAGATCGATCTCGTCGGCCCGCACCGGCGCGGGCTCGCGATGGGCTTCAACGAAGCCGCCGGCTACGGCGCCGTCGCCGTCGCCGCGTGGGCCACCGGATGGATCGCCGCCGATCACGGGCTGCGCCCCGAACCGTTCTACCTCGGCCTCGCGTTCGCCGGCCTCGGGCTCGGCCTCACCGCCCTGTTCGTGCGCGAGACCGCCGACCACGTCGCCGTCGAGGTCGCCGGCCACCAGGAGGTCGACGGCCGCCCCGACGGCTACCTGACCTCCCGCCAGGTGTTCGCCTACACCACCTGGAGAGAACCCGCCCTGTCGTCCGCGTCGCAGGCCGGCCTCGTCAACAACCTCAACGAAGGCATGGCGTGGGGGCTGTTCCCGCTGTACTTCGCGGCCCGCGGGCTGTCGCTCGGCGAGATCGGGCTCCTCATCGCGATCGCCCCCGCCGTGTGGGGCGTCGGCCAACTGTTCACCGGCGGGTTGTCGGACCGATGGGGCCGCAAGTGGTTCATCGCCGGCGGCCAATGGCTCGAAGCCGTCGGCCTCGTCGTCATCGCCCTCGGCGACAGCGTCACCGTGTGGGCCGTCGGCAGCGCCATGTTCGGCGCCGGCACGGCGATGGCCTACCCCACGCTCATCGCCGCGATCGGCGACGTCGCGCACCCCCGTTGGCGCGGCGCCGCGGTCGGCGTCTACCGGCTCTGGCGCGACCTCGGCTTCGCCGTCGGTGCCATCACCGCCGGCATCCTCGCCGACCTCGCCGGCATCCGCACCGCCATCATCGTCATCGCCGCCGTCACCGCCGTCTCCGGCATCGACGTCGCCATCCGCATGTACGAGACCCGACGGCGCTGAACCCGGCAACGTGGTGGCACTCGCCCTCGATCTGCCTGCCGATCGGTGACGGCCCGCGATGCGGTCGCGTCGCCGATCACCCGCCGAGGAGCCCGATGCCGGTTTCGTGCGGTCATCCTCCAGCGTCGGGCGCCGCATCCATCTCGTCGAGTCCGGCGAGCACGATGTCAGCGACCTCGCCGATGGTGTCGAGTTGGGCGGGGCCGATGCGGTCCACGAACAGGCGCCGGACCGCCTCGACGTGGCCCGGCGCTGCCGCGGCGATCTCGCGACGCCCGCGTTCGGTGACGACCACGTCGGCACCGCGCCGATCGGAGTCGCACGTCTCCTTGGTGACGAGCCCACGAGTGACCATGCGCCCGACGTGATGCGAGAGCCGGCTCTTCTCCCATCCCAACGCGTGGGCGAGCTCGAACATCCGCATCCGGCCGTCGGGTCGGTCGGTGAGCTCGACCAGCACCGTGAAATCCGGATACGACAGCCCCGAATCAGCGGCGAGTCGGCGAGCGAGCTCACCGTCGAGCCGCATCAGCATCGACTGCAACGAGCGCCACGCCCGCTGTTCCCGCTCGTCGAGCCATCGAACATCTTCCATGGCGAGATGCTACTTGCGGAATAGATGACGTGTCCACTAAGTTAGATGATACGTCAACTACTATCCGGACGTCATCAGACGTCAAAGAAGGAGAGCGATTCACCATGAACACGTCCACCGTCCCCACCACGCTGACCGGCACGTACGCCATCGACCCCTCCCACAGCCGCATCGGCTTCGTCGCCCGCCACGCGATGGTCACCAAGGTCCGCGGGTCGTTCAACGAGTTCGAGGGCTCCGGTTTCTTCGACGCCGAGAACCCCGCGGCCTCGCATCTCGAGCTGACGATCACCGCGGCCAGCATCGACACCCGCAACGCCGACCGTGACGGTCATCTGCGCTCGAACGACTTCTTCGACATGGACACGTACCCGGAGATCAGCTTCGTGTCCACCGCCGTCGAGCAGACCCGCCCCGACGAGTACCGCGTCACCGGCGACCTCACCATCAAAGGTGTCACCCGGCCCGTGACCGTCGACTTCGAGTACACCGGCAGCGCCGTCGACCCCGACGGCCACCAGCGCATCGGACTCGACGGCGCGACCACCGTCAACCGCAAGGACTGGGGCGTCAACTGGAACGCCGCCCTCGATGCCGGCGGCGTGCTCGTGGGCGAGAAGGTCAACCTCGAGTTCGAAGTGTCCGCCATCCGCACCGACGCCCGCTAGACACCGGGCGGATCGAGCACGATCCCCGAGCCGGAGCGGGCGGCCGCCCGCTCCGGCTCCCCCACCGTGGAACCTTCACCGCATGATCGACAGATCCCACCCCACCACTCTCGGCGACGTGCTCGCATCGCCGGACACTCGCTTCGACCTCC
>SKSP01000374.1 GCA_007122945.1 Ilumatobacteraceae bacterium
AGGGTGGGGGTGTTCACGTAGGGTTCGGTTCGCACGGCTCGTCGGGCCGCCGGACGCACCCTGTCATCGTCCATCCGGTCCGCTGTGCGCTGGCAATCCACGTCATCGAACGTCGCCCGACCGTCGGGCGCGTCACCCGAAAGGACCCGACCGTGATCCGGCGCACCACTGCACTCCCAGTGACCCTGCTGCTCGTCGCGCTCGCCGCCGGCTGCGGCGGCGACGACGACACCACCAGCGACACCACCACGGCGGCGCCCGCCGACGACCCGCCGGCGACCGACACACACGCCGACGCCGACGCCGACGACCTCGCAGTTGACGACGACCCGCTCGCGGTGGTCGACGGTGCGCCGTTCCCCGCCGAGCGCTGCGACGCCAACCGGGCAGCGGGCACCGTCACGTTCCTCACCGGGTTCGACTACGCCGCGGCGGCGTCGATCGTCGAGGTGATCACCGCCGAGTCGCAGGGCTACTACGACGAGCTGTGCCTCGACGTCGAGATCCTGTCGAGCTTCTCGACCGCCAACTACCCGCTCGTGGCGGGCGGCCAGGGACAGTTCGCCTCCGGCGGCTCGTTCTCCGAGGTCGTCGCGTTCGCGCGGGCCAACGACGCCGAGCTGGTGGTCGTGACGGTCGCCGGTCGGACCCCGATCGACACGCTGATCGTGAAGCCGGACGCTGCCGATTCCCTGGACGATCTCGTCGGGACGACCATCGGCGTGAAGGGCAAGTTGCCCGCCTCGGTGGAGGTGATGTTGCTCCGGAACGGGCTCGTCGAGGGGACCGACTACGAGACCGTGCTGGTCGACGGCTTCGACCCGGTCGCCCACCTCGCGATCCCGTCGATCGTCGGCGTGCCGGGCTGGAAGAGCAACGAACCCGGCCGGCTCCAGCGCGAGGGCGTCGAGTTCGTCACCTTCGACCCGAGCGAGGGTGGCGTTCCCGGCTCGTTCGGGGCGATCTTCACCAGCCGCGAGTTCGCCGACGAGCACCCGACCGCGGTCGAGGACTTCGTGCGCGCGACCCTGCGCGGCCTCGCGACGGCGATCGCCGACCCGGACCTCGCGTCGGCTGCCGCCGTCGAGTTGATCGAGGCGGGAGGCAACCCCAACTTCCTCTCCGTCGAGGGGGAGATCTTCCGGTGGCGCACCGAGGCCGAGCTGATCGCGACGACGACGCCCGACGACGTCGCACCGGGAACACCCGACGTGGCCGGGCTCGCCAACGAGGTGGCGGCCTACGCCGAGGTCGAGCTGTTCGGCAACGACGGAGCGGGCGACGGCGGCATCGTCCCGGACGTGGACGACCACGTCGATGTCCGACCGGCGCGGAACGTCACGAACGGCGAGGGTCGGATCGTGTGGCCGGGCTGATGCTGAGCGCCTCCTCGAGCCGGTCGAACAACGCCACCTGACCGCGCACGACCTTGCCCCGCGCGAGCTCGATCGGGAACCACGCCGCCCGATCGAGCTCGGGGAACGCCTCGGTGCGTCCGGACCGGGGAGGCCATTCCATCTCGAACGTGTTGCTCACCACGGCGCTCACGTCGAGGTCGTCCTCGAGCGCCCAGCACCGGAGCCGCTTCGACGACTGGCGGACCTCCCCGAGGTCGATCGCACGCTCGCCGAGATCGTCGATCTCCAGCGTCAGACCCGTCTCCTCGGCGAACTCGCGACTGGCCGCCGCGAGCGGGTCCTCGTCGGGGAGGTACTCCCCCTTGGGGATCGTCCACGCTCCATCGTCACGGCCGGCCCAGAACGGACCGCCCATGTGGCCGAGCATGACCTCGACCGCCGAGGCGGGGCTCCGGCGGAACAGGAGGATGCCGGCGCTGGTCCGCACGATGCGCGCCCGGTCGGTGCGCTACGACGCGCCCGACGATTCGGATGGATCGGCGTCGAGGAGGTCGCGAGCGTGCTCGACGTCCTGCTTGAGCTGCGCGACGAGCGCGTCGATGCCGTCGAACTTGCGCTCGCTGCGCAAGAAGTGCTCGAAGCCGATGCGGGCGGTCTCGCCGTACAGGTCGCCGTCGAAGTCGAGCAGGTGCGCCTCGAGCAGGGAGTGGTCGGCGTGCTCGTAGAACGTCGGTCGGCGGCCGAGGTTGATCGCGCACCGGTGGACGGTGCCGTCGGGGCGCTCGTAGCGACCGGCGTACACGCCGTCGGCGGGCACACAGATCTGGTTGGGGACCTCCACGTTCGCGGTGGGGAACCCCAGCTGACGGCCGCGTTGGTCCCCCATCACGACCTTGCCGCGGGCCTGGAACGGGCGACCGAGGAGCGACGTGGCGAGCGTGACGTTGCCGCCGGCCAGGGCGCGTCGGATGGCGGTGCTGCTGACGGGCTCGTCGACCCCGTCGGCCCGCTCGACCAGCTCGATCGGCACGACCTCGAAACCGAACCGCTCGCCGAGCCGGTGGAGCATCGACACGTTGCCCTCGCGTCCTCGACCGAAGTGGAAGTCGGCGCCGACCACGATGCTGCAGACCCCGAGGCCACGAACGAGCACTCGCTCGACGAACGACGCCGGGTCCTCGTTCGACTGGACCTCGTCGAACGGGAGCACCACGGTGCCGTCGATCCCGGTCGCGGCGAGCAGCTCCAGGCGTTGCTCGTGGTCGGTGAGCAGACGGGGTGCCGATTCGGGGCGGACGATGCTGGCGGGATGCCGGTCGAACGTGACGACGGCCGACCGGGCGCCCCGCTCGTCGGCGATGCGGCGGACCTGGGCGATCACCGCCTGGTGCCCGACGTGCACGCCGTCGTACGCGCCGATCGTGATCACGGACCGCTCCTCGGGCCACATCGGGACGGTCAGGTCGCTGATGACACGCACGCCGTGACGCTACCGGGAGGTCGTCGGGGGGAGCACAACCGAGGGCTTGGCCAGCGCGCCCCGGAACGGTTCGTAGACCGCCAGCAGCTCGCGGCCGGGCCCGAACACGGCCCAGGGTCCCGCACCCGGCCACGCTGATCGGTCGAGGGGACGGCCGTGGCCGACCAGCTCGGCCGTGTCGGCGTCGACGTCGACGGCCGGGAGCGATCGAACGGCGGTGGCGACGGGGAGCAGCTCGCACTCGTCGGGGGCGGCGGCCTCGTCGATCGAGAACGACCCGACCGCCGTCCGGCGCAGGGCGCGCAGGTGGGCGCCCCCGCCGAGCAAGCGACCGAGGTCGGCGGCGAGGGTCCGCACGTAGGTGCCCGACGAACACTCGACGTCGATCGCGAACACCCCCGGTTCGGTACCGGGCTCGACGTCGAACCGGTGGATCGTCACCGGGCGCGGTGCGCGTTCGACCTCGACGCCCTCCCGGGCGAGCTCGTGCAGGCGGCGACCGTCGACCTTGATCGCCGACACCATGGGGGGCACCTGCTCGATGTCGCCCAGCAGGTGCTCGCTGACGACCCGCCGGGCGTCGTCGATGTCGACATCGCCCATCTCGTGGGTCGCGACGACGGCGCCGGCCGCGTCGAGCGTGTCGGTCTCGACACCGAGCACGACCTCGCCGGTGTAGCGCTTGGTCGTGTCCCCGACGTACTTCAGCAGGCGGGTGGCGTGGCCGAGCGCCACGACGAGCACACCGGTCGCGTCCGGGTCGAGCGTGCCGGCGTGACCGACCCGCCGTTCCGAGAAGCGCCGGCGGAGCATCCCGACCACGTCGTGGCTCGTCACCCCCGCGGGCTTGTCGACGATCGCCACGCCGTGGACCGTGGGTGGGCGGCGCCGCGCCATCGACCGCTGCTCAGGCGTCGTCGCGGCGGTCGCGATCGGCGCGGAGGATCTCGTCGATCCGCTCTGCGGACCGGATGACGTCGTCGGGGTGGAACTCGAGGATCGGCGTCTTCTTGGCCCGGATCTGGCGGGCGATCGACGACTGGAGGCGAACGCGGTGCTCGCCGAGGGCGTCGACGATCTCGCCGTCGGCGTCCTCGCCGGCGAGCGAGTCGAAGTACACCTTCGCCCGGTTCATCTCGTCGTCGACGTCGATCGTGGTCACCGTGACCAGCTCGAGTCGCTCGTCGTCGATCCGGACGAGCTCGTCGGCGATGATCTCTCGGAGGGTCTCGCTGAGTCGAGCGGCGCGCGGGTAAGCGTGCGTGCTCGGGGTCCGGCGGCCCCCGCGGCGTCCGCGGCCGGCCATGGTCAGGTGCGCGCGATCTCGCGCTCGTCGTAGGTCTCGATCAGGTCGCCCGGCTTGAGGTCCTGGAAATCGGACAGACCGACACCGCACTCGAACCCTTCGCGGACCTCGCGGGCGTCCTCCTTGAACCGCTTCAGCGAGGCGATCGCACCTTTCCAGATGATCGTGCCGTCGCGCAGGAAACGCACCTTCGAACCGCGGGTGATGACACCCGAGCGCACGTAGCAACCGGCGATCGCACCGATGCGCGGCACCCGGAAGATCTCGCGGACCTCGGCTTCGCCGGTCACGATCTCCTCGTACTCGGGCGCCAGCATGCCGACCATCGCGTGCTCGATGTCCTCGAGCAGCTTGTAGATGATCTCGTAGGTGCGGATCTCGACGTTCTCGGCCTCGGCGAGCCGGCGGGCCTTGCCGTCGGGACGCACGTTGAAGCCGATGATCGTGGAGTTCGTGGTCGCCGCCAACGAGATGTCGTTCTCGGTGATGCCGCCCACGGCGCGGTGAACGAACGTGAGGTCGACCTCGTCGCGCTCGAGCTTCCGGAGGCTCTCGGTGACGGCCTCGAGTGACCCGTGCACGTCGGCCTTCAGGACCAGGTTGAGCGTGGCGGTCTCGCCGGACTGGATCTGACTGAAGATGTCCTCGAGCTTCACGCCGGACTTCACCCGGGCGTCGCCGCGCTGGGACATCACCTTCTGGTGGTGCTCGCGGGCCTCGGCGACCGTCCGGGCGATCTTCTCGTCGGGAGCGGCCCGGAACTCGTCGCCAGCCTGGGGCACCGACGACAGGCCGAGGACCTGCACCGGTGTGGACGGCCCGGCCGTCTTGATCTGGTTGCCCTGGTCGTCGATCATCGCCCGCACGCGGCCCCACGCGGCACCCGCCACGATCGGGTCGCCGACGTTGAGCTCGCCCTTGTCGACGAGCACGGTGGCCACCGGGCCGCGACCGGTGTCGAGGTTGGCCTCGAGCACGATCCCCTTGGCGCGTCCCGTCGGGTTGGCGGTGAGCTCCTCGAGCTCGGCCACGACGATCAGCTGATCGAGCAGGTCGTCGATGCCGAGCCCCTCGAGCGCGGACATCTCGACGACGATGGTGTCGCCGCCCCACGATTCGGGCACCAGCTCGCGCTCGGCCAGTTCGGCGAGCACGCGCTGGGTGTCGGCGTTCTCCTTGTCGATCTTGTTGACGGCGACGACGATCGGGACCTCGGCGGCCCGGGCATGGTTGATCGCCTCGATCGTCTGGGGCATCACGCCGTCGTCGGCGGCCACCACGAGCACGACGATGTCGGTGGCGTCGGCACCGCGGGCGCGCATCTGGGTGAACGCGGCGTGGCCGGGCGTGTCGATGAACGTGATCTTGTGACCGTCGCGGTCGACCTGGTACGCCCCGATGTGCTGGGTGATGCCACCGGCCTCGCCCTCCACGACGTTCGCCGACCGGATGCGGTCGAGCACGGTCGTCTTGCCGTGGTCGACGTGGCCCATGACGGTGATCACGGGCGGCCGGACCTGCTGCGCCTCCTCGTCGTCGTCGTCGCTGTCGTCGAACAGGGCCTGCAGCTCGAGCTCCTGCTGCTGGCCCGGATCCACGAGGAGGAGCTCCGCGCCGACCTCGAGCGCGAACAGCTCCATCTGGTCGTCGCTGAGCGACATGGTGGCGGTCACCATCTCACCGTTGTTGAGCAGGAACCGCACGACGTCGGCCGCCGTCCGGTTCAGCTTCGGCGCGAACTCCTGGGCGGACACGCCGCGCTCGATGACGATGGTGCCCTCGGGAACCGGGGCGTCGCTGGCCGTGTACGTGGTGTACTGCGGCTGCAGCTCGTCCTGGTCGCGACGACGACGCCGCCGACCGCTGCGGCGCGGTGGGCGACGCTGTCCACTCGGACGGCCACCGGGACCGCCACCTGGGCGCGGGCCGCCACCTGGGCCACCGCCGGGACCGCCGCCTGGGCCGCCGTAACCACCCGGACGCGGACCGCCAC
>SKSP01000267.1 GCA_007122945.1 Ilumatobacteraceae bacterium
ATTCCGTATCGCGGAACGATGGGTCGATATCGACGACCCGGTGGACGAGGCGCGTGGTGCGGGTCAGGCCGCGCCGACGACCAGGGCGACGCCGGCGACCGACACGAGCCACCCGGCGGCGATCCGAGCCGCGGGGGTGCGGCGCAGACCGATGCCGAGGGCGGTGCCCAGCGCCAGGAGGGCTCCCGTGGCGATCAGGGCACCGACGGCGTAGTCGACCGCCGCGGCGCCGGCCGGGAGCGCCACGCCGTGACCGTATCCGTGCGCGACGCCGAGCACCGACACCACCCCCAGCACCGACGGGAGCAGCGAGCGCGGCCCCCACCGCGTCAGCGAGACGACCATCAGCCCGAGGAGCACCACCGACGCGGCGATCGCCAGTTCGACCGCGTCGCGCACCCCACCCACGAGTCCGAGTGCGCCGCCCGCCGCGAGGCCCGCGACGAAACCCAGCGGGACGGCCCAGGGTGCTCGGCGGGACGGCACGAGCACCGCGACGACGCCCACCGCGAGGATCGCCAACAGGTGATCGACGCCGGTCAGGGGGTGCAGCAGTCCGGAGGCGAACCCGGTCTCGGCGTGGGCGCCGTGTCCGGGATGCGCGGCGACCGGGCTGGCGACGGCGAGCGCGACCAGCGTCGTGACGACCACGGGGGTCGCTCGCTTCCACCGGGCCGTCGACCGATCGCTCGACATGGGTGCCTCCTCGTGCTCGTCGCCGGCGCCGGATGCCGGATGCCGGATGCCGGATGCCGGCACCAGATGATGGCCCATCCACACGCTCGATGCACGCCCATGTCAGTCGGTGACATTCGGCACAGCGGTCGGGCCTGCATTGGATCGCGCCGGGCGACCGCGCACACTCGACGCCCAACCCCCCGATCCCTGGAGTCGACATGTCACCCAACCCCCGTTCACGCCGCGCCCGTCCCACCCGGCTCGCGGCCCTCGCGGTCGCGCTCACGCTCGTCGCCGCGGCCTGCGGTGGTGACGACGACGCCGACGCGCCGACCACGACGGTCGCCGACGAAGCCCCCGCCACCACCGACGCACCCGAACCCGAACCCGAGCCCGACACCACCGACGCACCCGAACCCGAACCCGAGCCCGAACCCGAGCCCGAACCCGAGCCCGAACCCGAGCCCGAGGCCGGACCGAACCTCATCGACGTGGCCATCGAGGCCGGCGACTTCACGATCCTGGTCGCCGCGGTCGACGCGGCCGGCCTGACCGAGGAGCTGTCGACCCGCGAGCGCACCGTGCTCGCGCCGACCGACGAGGCCTTCGAGGCGCTCGGACGAGAGACGATCGACGCCCTGCTCGCCGACCCCGACACGCTGCGCGGCATCCTGTTGAACCACGTGCTCCCGCTGCCGCAGACGGCCGCCGACATCGCGCTGTTCAACAACGTGCTCGCAGTCGGCGGAGCGTCCTGGGTGATCGACGCCGGCGATCCGTTCCGGATCGGGGAGGCGACGGTCATCGCCGCCGACGTCGAGGCCGACAACGGTTTCATCCACGTCATCGACACCGTGCTGCTCGAGCCCGAGGCCGACGCCGAGGGCTGAGCAACGACGCGTGTTCGGCGGGTCAGCAGGATCCGCCGAACACCGTCACCCCGTACCAACGACGAAGGTCGTGCTGGTCGCGACTGACGTAGGCGACCGAGGCCCGGGTGAACGCCGTGTGGAGCGCGACCTCGCGGTGGGCCGGGCTCTCGAGCCACGCATCGATCATCCAGGTCCACGACGCTCCACCCGCCGCGACGTTCTCGCCGGTGATCCCGCATGCGTCGACGACCGACCGTTGCGTCGCGGTCGAATGACTCATCCGGCCCGCCGTCGCCATCGCGGTCGCCCACTCGCACGCGAACGAGTCGGTCCGCTGATCGCGGACCAACGGCAACAGCCCCGACGCGGCGCGCGCCGCGTTCAGCTGGTCGAGTGGCCCGACGGTGCAGCCCGAGACGACCGCCACCGACGGATCGTCGGGGATCCCCGGCGACACCGTCACGCCACTGGGTGGGACGCCAGGCTCCGACGGGGGTGACCGGTCACTCGCGTGCTGCACGGCGAACACGTCGAGCACCACGTCGGTGGACACCGACGTGGTGACGCACACACCGCCGTCGCGGGCCGACACCGTCGCCGCCGCCGACACGTCCGCACCCGCGACGACGTTCAGCGTCGACGTGCCCGGGTGGTCGGACCCGCACGGGAACAGCGCCGCCCATCCGGCGCCGTTCGCACGGGTCGCCGTCAGGTTGACGAAGAGCTCGGCGTCGGCCGGTCCGTGCAGGCGGCGCACCTCGTCGCGCAACAGCCGCTCCCCGAGCCGGGAATCCACCGCTCGCCCGGGCGGCGAGAGCGGTGTGATCGTGGTCGTGCCCCCGGGGTGCCAGAACCCGGTCGTGTCCACGACGAGTTCGGCGTCGCCGACCCGGTCGAGGCACAACCGCGGGTCGTCGGCGGGCAGGGCGACGGTGACCTGGTTGGCGACGGTCACCCCGACGGCGAGGTTCAGGTTCGACACCACCGGACGCGCGATCGCGCACGGCCACACCGTCACGTAGCCGGGGACGCGCACGTCGGTCGCCGTGACGGTGCCCGACCACGCGACGACGCGACCACCACCGGGGACGGCATCCGCGAGGTCCACCACGAGCACCCCGTCGGCGCCGATCCCGCCCGCACTCCGCGTGTCCCACGAACGAGCCGGCGCCGGAGCGAACGCGGCACCGTCGGGCGCCACGTGGCCGAACCGGTCGATGATCAGCTCGGTCGGTGCCGACGCCGTGACGCACACGCCCGCCGGTTCGCCGGCCGACCGATCGCCGAGCCCGACGACGACCTGGTTCGGGACGGCCCGCCCGACGACGAAGTTCACCGCCGACGTGGACGATCCGGGGCGGCAGTCCGTCACGGCGAGGTGGCCGGCCGCCGAGGCGGCGACGGCGGTGACGTTGAGCATGACTGCGGTCGCGTCGTCCGGCACCGGGCCGAGCGCGACGAACCGCGTCTCGCCGGTGGACAGCCCGGCGCCACCGAGGCCGATGCGGGTGTCGACATCGCGGACGGGGTCGACCGGTACGAGCCCCGCGGCCCCCGCAGCGGGAGCCGCCGTCGCGGATGGTGATGTCGGCGACGCCACCAACGCGAGCGGGACGAGGACAGCGGTGGCAGCGGCGACGGCGAGGGGCCGCGCGAGGCGAGTGAGAGCGTGAATCGGCATGGGGTCGGGGTTCGGCGAAGCGGATCGAGCGGAGGTGACGACAGCGGACGATCGGCCATCGTAACCCGATCGCAACATTCAAGCGAGCATTCGCCGGTGCCGATGACCGGGTGCCATGAGTGCGCCGCCCCACACCGACGACGATGCCCGCATCGCGGCCTTGGCGCGCCTCGGGATCCTCGACACCCCACCGGAGGAGCGCTTCGACCGGATCACCCGGTTGACCGCCCGCCTCCTCGACACGCCGATCGCGCTCGTCAGCCTCGTGGACGAGCACCGCCAGTGGTTCAAGTCGTCCGTCGGGCTCGACGTCCGCGAGGCGAGCCGGGAGATCTCGTTCTGCGCGCACGCGATCGCCGGTGACGACGAGGTGATGGTCGTCCCCGACGCCACCGAGGACCTCCGCTTCCACGACAACCCGTTCGTGACCGCCGAGCCCGGGATCCGGTTCTACGCCGGCCACGTGATCCACGATCCCCACGGCGTCGCCGTCGGCACCCTGTGCACGATCGACCGACGGCCACGCCAGCTCGACGACGAGGGCCGAGCGGTGCTCGCGGACCTCGCCGCGATGGTGGAGGACGAGCTCGCCCGTACCGACGAGCTGAACAGGATCCTTCGTCTCGACGACGAGGAACGCGCCACGACGACCCTGCTCGACGCGCTCGACGAGGGTCTGATGATGATCGGCCGCGACGGCCACGTCGTGCAGTGGAACCGACGCGCCGAGCAGATCCTCGGACTCTCGGCCGGGGACCTCCTCGACCGCACGGTCGAGGACCCACGCTGGAACACCGTCCATGCGGACGAGTCGCCGTGGGATCCGACCGATCACCCCGCATCGGTCGTGCTGCGGACCGGCGTCGAAGCACCCGAACAGACGATTGGGATCCACCGCGACGGCGAGCGACGCTGGCTCCGGATGCGATGCCGGCCGGTCCTCGACTCCGGCGGTCACGTCACCTCGGTCGTGGTGGCGTTCTCCGACATCACCGAGGACCTCGAGGCGCGAGCGACGTCGGCCGCGCTCACCGAACGGCTGCGCGCGGCGATCGACCACTCCCCGGTCGGGACCGCGCTCGCCGATCGTCTCGGTCGGTTCACCTACGTCAACGCTGCATACGCCGAGCTCCTCGCCCGATCGGCCGACGAGCTCGTCGGGCGGCCTGCGCCCGAGCAGATCCACCCCGACGACGTCGGCGTCGGAGCCGACGAGATCACCGAGCTGATGGTCGGCGCCCGCCGGGAGTTGATGCTCGAGCTGCGCGTGCTCGACGCCGACGGCCGCACCAAGCACGTCCGGGTCCACGCCAACCGGCTCGAGCCCGCGACCCCACAGGCCGCGTTCTTGATCCAGGTCGAGGACGTCACCGTCGCGAGCGAGCTGTCGCTGGCACTGCATCGCAACGAAGCGATCGCCCGGGTGTCGCTGGAGGCCCTCGACGAGGGGGTCATGCTCGTCGGCACGGACCACCGGGTCCACCTGATGAACCCCGCCGCGGAACACATCCTCGGCACGGACCGCGACGGGATCGCGACGCGGCTGCGATCCGGCGCACCGACCACGACGACCGAGGACGGCCGACCGATCCCGATCGGCGAACGCGCGGTCGACCAGGCCTTCGCGACCGGGCGGCCCGTGCGCGATCGCGTCCTCCGATGGGAACGCGACGACGGCCGTCACGTCCTCCTCCGCCTGACCGCGCTCCCGACCGAGCTCGTCGGTGGCACGCCTGGCGCGGTGATCGCGGTCACCGACATCACCGAACGGAGGGCGCTCGAGCTCGAGCTCGAGCGCTACGGCATCCTGTTCGAGCACGCCAACGACATCATCACCGTCATCGGCGAGGACGGCCAGGTGCTGTACGCGAGCCCCTCCAACGGCCGAGTGCTCGGGTACGGCAACGGTTGGCGCCACCCCCAGGGGGTCCTGGGCCTCGTCCACCCCGACGATCTGCCCGCCGCTCAGGTGGAGCTCGCCGCGCTCATCGACGGCGAGGTCGACCGCCGCGATTCGTTCACCGTCCGCGTGCGCGACGCGAACGGCAACTGGCGGCACCTCGAGTGCGTCGGCGTCAACCTCCTCCACGAGCCGGCCGTGCGCGGTGTGGTGCTCACCTCGCGCGACGTGACCGACCGCCAACGACTCCTGGAGCAGCTCGCCCATCGGGCGAGCCACGACCGGCTCACCGATCTGCCCAACCGGACCGTGCTGACCGACCAGCTGACCGCGGCCGTCGCGCGCAGCTCCCGCTCCGGCGGGCGGATCGCCCTGTGCTACCTGGACCTGGACGGCTTCAAGGCGGTCAACGACACCCACGGTCATGCCGCCGGCGACAAGCTGCTCATCGAGGTCGCCGACCGCATCCGCGGCGCGATCCGGGCCGGCGACACACCGGGGCGGATCGGCGGCGACGAGTTCGTCGTCATCCTCGACCCGGTCTTCGGCGAGGACCATGCGGTCCGCGCCGCCGGGCGCATCCGCGACGCCATCCTCGGCGAGGACGGCCTGCACGCCGACGGCGTTCGGTGTGGCGTGAGCGTCGGCGTCGCGATCAGCCGCCCGGGAGATCAACCCGACGAACTGACGGCCCGGGCCGATGCGGCGCTCTACGCGTCGAAGGCCGGGGGGCGCTGCTCGGTCGAGCTGGCGACCGACTGAACGGCCTCGCCGAGCGCGGCCGTGAACACGGCGAGGTCGTCGTCGGTGACCGCGAGGGACAGGGCGACGAACCCGCGGGGCGCGATGTAGACGCCCCGGTCGAGCAACTCGTGGAACACGACCTCCACGAGCACCGGGTCCCCGGCCGCCGCGTCGGCCGGTGATCGCACCGGCCGGCGGACCGCGTGGAACGCCATCATCGAGCCCCACCCGGTCACGGCCATCCCG
>SKSP01000443.1 GCA_007122945.1 Ilumatobacteraceae bacterium
CAAGCGCAAGGCGCGCATGCGTCGCTCCAAGGCGAACCACGGCAAGCGCCCGAACACCGGCCGCGGCTGACACGCGGCGTCGCGCCGTGCTCTCGACGCGCCGCGACCCGGTCGTCGAACGCCTCCACGGGGTGGAGGTGGCCGATCCGTACCGGTGGCTCGAGGACGGCGACGACCCCGAGGTGCGCGCGTGGGTGGCCGAGCAGAACGCCGCCACCCGGTCCGTGCTCGACGTTCGTGGTGACCGGTCCCACTGGTCCGATCGGCTCACCGAGTTGATGGCGCTGCCGGTGGTGCTCGGCGTGCAGGTGCGTGCCGGCACCGTCGTGGTGTTGGAACGTCCCGAGGGTGCGCCCCAGGCCCGGCTGACCGCGACCCGGCCCGATCCGTCTGCCACACCTGATCCGTCACCTGATCCGTCGGGCACGTCCGGCGATGTCGTGATCGTCGATCCGGCCGCGGCGGCCGACGACGCGGCCGTGGCGGTCGACTGGTTCGAGCTGTCGGCCGACGGCACGCTCGTCGCCTACGGGCTCAGCGAGGGCGGTACCGAGGACAGCGTCCTGCGGGTGGCCCGCACCGCCGACGGCTCCCACCTCGACGAGGCGATCCCGCACACGCGGGCGTGCAGCGTGGCCTGGGAGCCCGACGGGTCGGGCTTCTTCTACACCCGCTACCCCGAAGGCGACGAGTACCACCGCACCGTGCACCACCACCGTCTCGGCGACCCGTCAGCGGACGATCCGGTGGTGTGGGCCGAGCACCCGACGCCGCAGACGTGGCCGTCGGTCGAGTCGTCACCGGACGGGCGCTACGTGCTGGTCACGGCGATGGAGAGCTGGAGTCGCGACGACGTCCACCTGCTCGACCGGTCGTCGGGCGAGTGGCACGACGTCGTGCGCGGCGCCGACGGGCGCACGGGGTTCACGTTCGCCGCGGATTCGTCGTCGGTCCTCGGCGTCACGACGATCGATGCGCCGAACGGCCGCGTGGTCTCGGTGCCGCTCGGCGAGGGCGTCCCCGGCGAATGGGCCGAGCTCGTCGCCGAGCGCGACGACGTCGTGCTCGGCGCGGCTCGCGTCGCGGGCGACCGGCTGCTCCTCGCCGTCACCCGACGGGCGACCGATGCGCTCGAGTGGTGGGTCCCGAGCGGTGACGAGGCTCCCGTACCGGTCGATCCTGCGCTGTTCGAACCGGTGCCGGTCGATTTGGGTCCCGTGTCGATCGACTCGTCGAGCGTCGACCCCCTGGATGGCGCGGCGTACGTCGTGACGTCGGGGTTCACCGCACCGGGCGCGCTGCACTCGGTGGGTCCGGACGGCGCCGTGACGAGCGTGCGCGGTGGGGGTGGCGCCCCGCCGGACCTCCTCGTCGACGAGGTGACCTACACCTCGACCGACGGCGTCGCGGTCGGGATGTTCCTCGTCACGTCGGCGACCGCCGGCACCGGCGACGGTCCCCGTCCGACGGTGCTGACCGGGTACGGCGGGTTCTCGATCACGATGTCGCCGGCGTGGTCGCCGACGATCGCGGCGTGGTGCGAGGCGGGCGGCGCGTACGCGATCCCGGGTCTGCGCGGCGGGTCCGAGCACGGTGAGGCCTGGCACCGGGCGGGCAAGCGCGAGCACAAGCAGCAGGTGTTCGACGACTTCGCCGCGGCCGCCGACTGGCTGGTGGCGACCGGTCGCACGACCCGCGACCGCCTGGCGATCGCGGGCGGGTCGAACGGCGGGCTGCTGGTCGGTGCGGCGCTGACGCAGCGCCCCGAGCTGTGCCGGGCCGTGTGGTGCGCGGTGCCGCTGCTCGACATGGTGCGTTTCCCGCAGTTCCTGATCGCCCGACTCTGGATCGAGGAGTACGGCGACCCCGACGTCGCCGCGGAGTTCGGTTGGCTGCACGGGTACTCGCCGTACCACCGGGTGGTCGACGACACGTGCTATCCGGCGGTGCTGCTGACCACGGCCGAGGGCGACACCCGCGTCGACCCGCTCCACGCCCGGAAGATGGCGGCCCGGCTGCAGGCGGCCTCGAGCTGCCTCGACGACCGGCCGGTGCTGCTCCACCAGGAGGGTCGCGCCGGCCACGGTCAGGGCAAGCCGGTCGCCAAGCGAGTCGCCGAACAGACCGATGTGCTGAGCTTCTTCGCATGGCAGCTGAGGGTCGCACCGTGAACGAGAGCCGTGTCGAGCACCTGTCGGTCGTCGGGTCGGCCGAGGCGTGGCGCCGGGTCGGCCTCACGGTGACCGACACCGGCGAGGTGCCGTTCCTGTTCACGTCGCTGCGCATCGTTCCCGACGACGGCGCGATCGGCGAGGGTCCCGGCATCGTGGGCTGGTCGCTGAGCGGGATCGATCCCGGCGTGACGTCGATCGACGGGCTCGCCACCCAGGTGGTCCCGGCCGGCGAGCCCGTGGTCACCGAGCACCCGAACGGGGCGATCGAGCTCGACCATGTGGTCGTGCTGACGAGCTCGCTCGACCGGACGTGCGGCGAGATCGAGGCCGCCACCGGGTCCCCCTTGAAGCGGGTGCGCGAGGTGGGGTCGATGCGCCAGGGCTTCCACCGGATCGGTCGCGGCGGCCTGATCGTCGAGGTCGTCGAGCGGCCGGAGGTGACCGATCGGGTGGCCGCGTTCTGGGGGCTCGTGATCAACGTCCGCGACCTCGACGCCGCCGCGGAGCTGATCGGTCGCGACCGCATCGGTGCGCCGAAGGACGCCGTCCAGCCCGGTCGCCGCATCGCCACCGTGAGCGGTTCGGCCGGTCTCGGCACGGCGGTCGCCCTGATGACGCCGGCCTGAGCGCTCCGGGCGGTGTCGTCCGGCCCGCGTCAGGATCCGTGGTCCGCCGCGTCGAGCGCCGCCTCGAGCCGCCGCATCATCTGCTCCCGGGTGCTGATCATGTACCGCAGACAGAGACGGCCGAGCGGCCCGGCACCGGCTCGCGGCCGCACCGAGATCGTGACGGTGTAGCGCGTCGTACCCTCGAGCTCCTCGAGGACATCCTCGGCGCGGCTCCGAATCGGCCAGGACGGCCGGATCGATCGGGCCGCGTACCGATGGGGTGGTTCCCACGCCTCGACCTCCGAGACGGCCCTCAGCCGCAGTCCGAACGGCCCGCGGAACGTGATCGTGTTCCGTGCTCCGAGGCCGGGAGCGGGATCCACCTCGAACCGCAGGATGGCAGGATCGAGGGTCGTGGCATCGGTCTGGAGGTGATCCCAGATCTGTTGCGCTGGTGCCTCGAGCACGATCGAGGTCGAGCGCTGCATCTTGGCTCGCGACCGCATCGCGCGACCGTAGTGCGACCGTCGTGCGCTCGTCGTCGGCCGCGATGTGGCGTCGGCCGAGTCGGTCGTCAGTCGTCGAGGTCACCCGCGAGGTGGGCCTGGCCGACGTCGCAGGTCGGCAGCAGCGTGCACCAGTTGCACGTCGGCCCCGGTCGGACGGCCGGTTCGCGTTCGCCGGTCGTCAGCTCGACGAGGGTGTCGACGGCGTCGAGCGTCCGCCGGACGGCCGTGCGCAGCACCGCCTCGGTGACGTCCTCGACGTCGGCCTCGCCCACGTCGAGGTAGTACGACGCCAGCTTGCGCGGCGGTACCCCGGTGCGCAGCGTCTCGACGAGCGCGTAGAACCGGAGGTCGTCGCGGTGGCGCGGCGAGTGGCGGCCGGTCTTGAGGTCGATGATGAGCTTGGTGCTCTCGGCGCCGTTCGGGCGACCCATCACGAGGTCGACCTTGCCGGCGAACACGACCGGCCCGTCGAGGGGCCACTGGACGCGGGCCTCGGTCATCGGGTGGGCCCGCTTGTCGAGCGGGGGGAACCCTTCCACGAACCGGGTGACGCGTTCGAGGGCGTTGCCCCGGAGGTCGGCCTCGTCGCCGGGGGAGAGTGCGGCGATCCACTGGCCGAGCGAGCGGTCGTCGTCGGCGAGCCGGGCGATCGCCTCGTCGACGAGGTCGGCCGGTGCCGGCTCACCCCGCCAGTTGACGAGCAGCTGGATGGCGCGGTGCGACACCTGGCCGGTGGCGGTGGCCGGCGACCAGGCGAACTCGCCGGGCGCCATCGCGTGCGCCTCGCACCCGAGGATGGTCGAGAGCCGGTGCTTGCTGACCCACAGCTGCTCGTCGCCGAGCCGTTCGCCGAACGCCTCGATCGCCTCCGACACCGTCGCCCGGATCTCCTCCGCGAGCGCCGGGTCGAACACGACCGGCTCGGGTGCCTTGCGGAGCTGGTCGAGCATTCGCGCCTGCAGCGGCGTCAGCTCCCGCACCTCGCCGGACGCTCCCCCCGCTACCACCGCCACGACTGTACCGACGGGTGGTGGTGCGCGGCGATGCGCCGGGCAGGGGCAGGACTGCTCGGCGCACCGCTGACGAGTTCGGGTTCCGGTCGCTCCGTGCCGCACCCGGGCTGGTCGGGTCGGGGGAGCGGTGATGATGGATCCGGTGCCCGACCCGCCAGGGGGTCAGGCGGCGGCTGGTCGCTCGCCGGGTGGTCGCTGCGGCAGGTCGGCATCGGGGGCGGTGCCGTGGTGCGGCGACCGGTCGACGGTGGAGCCGTGGAAGTGCACGGTCCCGTCGGGTCGGGTGAGTGTGATGACACGGTCGGGTGACATCGCCAGCCGCCACCGCCCCTCGTGCACCAGGTGGTGGTGGCGATGGCAGAGCGGAGCGAGGTTGTCGATGTCGGTGCGGCCGAGCGCCTCCCAGAACCGGACGTGGTGGATGTCGCAGTGCTCGAACGGCACGGCGCATTCCGGGTGGGCACACGTGCGGTACAGGGCTCGGAGTGCTCGCCGCTGCTCGCGGTTGGCGGTGCGGCGGCTGCGACCGCAGTCGAGCTCGTCGCCGGGGCCGCCGAGCACGACCGGGATGATGTCGGCGTCGCAGCAGAGGCGCCGTGCCGTCTCGGCGGGGATCGGGATGCCGTCGTTCAGCTCGCAGAGGCTGTTCTGGTGGACCTCGCCGATCAGGGTCCAGTAGTCGATGTGGACGTAGACCTCGGGCACGCGCTTGGCGCCGTCGGCCTGGTTCGTGACCAGTTCGACGAGCGCGTCGACCCGCAGCCGGGGGAGCGCGACGTCGGCGTTCCCCTCGCGGTTCATCAGCTCGTCCAGCTTGGCGTCGAGCGCGGCCGTCACCTTGGCGGCCGTCTCGGGATCGAGCTCGGCGAGCAGCTTGTGCATGCCGGTCGCCTGATCGACCCAGGTGGTCACCTTGGCCCGGCGCTTCTGGCGGGCGAGCCGACTCTCGGCGTCGGGTCGTGCCCGCTCGGGCTCGGTGAGCGTCTCGACGATGCGGCGTGCCGACCGGGCGAACGTCTCCGGCGTCTGCGTGGAGGCCGCCGAGAGCAACTCGTCGCCGATCTCGCCGAGCCGGGCGCGTTCGCTCGGCCGGAGGTCGCGGATCGCGTTGGCGACCCCGTCGAGGTGCTCGCCCGACACGACACCACTGTCGAGCGCGGCCTCGAGCGCCCGCAGCTTCTCGCACACCGCGGCCCGGGCGGCCGGCTTGCGCGCCTCGCGCTGCGAACGGCGCCCGCCACCCGACAGCGTCGACGCGATGTCCTCCGTGCCGGCGGCCGTGTCGGGTGCTCGCCGGGTGATCTCTCCCATCCGCCGCGCCACCTTGACGTCGATCCCGTCGAGCCACGACCGGGCTTCGTTGATCAGCGTGGCGACCTCGCGCAGACCGGAGCGATCCATCGTCGACATGTCGATCGCGACGAGTCGGTCGAGTGTGCGGCGGAGATCCTCCGTCATGGTTGATGACCATACACATGATCGTGCATGTCAGCAATAGATGTTCCGAACTGTCTGGGTGGGTCGACCGGTCGGCGTCGATTCGCACAGACAGTTCGGGGAGCGGGGGCGACGGGCGGCACGGAACGGCTACCGTTCGGTGAATGCGGAGAGGGGTCGCATCGACGCTCGTGGTGGTCGCGCTCGGTCTGATGGCCTGCAGCGGCGACGACGATGGCGGAGCGCCCAGGCCGACCGACCCGCCCGCCGCGCCCACCACCACGCCGGCCCCGACCACCGCCCCGACGACCACGACCCCGACGACCACGGCCGCCACCACGACCACCCCGAC
>SKSP01000081.1 GCA_007122945.1 Ilumatobacteraceae bacterium
CCACTGCCCCTACCTCCCCTGACCGATTCCGCCCACCCGACCACCCGACGACCCACCCACCCGCACCCCCCACTCGCCCGGTCGTACACCACCCCCTGGCACTCAACTCCGCGCATCAGCACCGGAGCGACACAGAGTCGCTGGCTGCCGGTTCTGCCGGCACGTAGCGACACAGAGGCGCTGGGGTGCGGGTGAGTTCGGGTTCGGATCTGCACGGGAGCGACACAGAGTCGCTGGCTGCCGGTTCTGCCGGCACGTAGCGACACAGAGTCAGCAGGCGGTGGGTCGGATCAGGCTGCTCGGCGTCGGAGGCACTCGGCGTGGATCTGGAGGAGATCGTCGACGACCTCGGCGAGACGGGTGTCGACGTCGGCGTCGGTCACCCTCACCACGACCCAACCGATCCGGGCAGCCTTGCGGTCGCGCCACTTGTCGCGGGCGACCGCCAGACGGCCGCCGTGCCAGGTCTCGTGGTCGACCTCGACGCCGAAGCCCACCAGGGGATCAGCGCCGTCGAGGTGGATCTCGATGCCGTCACCGACGTCGACACGGTGTTGTGGCACGAGCGCCAGCCCCCGATCGGCGAGGGCTCGGAGGAGCACGACCTCCAGGTTCGAGTCCTTCGGCTTCATCCACATCGGTCGCCTGTCGAGCACCCGACCGAGTCGGACGATCCCGTCGCGGCCGCACGCGCGGAGGCGACGGGCGCTGGCGCAGAGGGCTGGGATGCTCACCCGGCGCTGTTGGAGGAGCTGTTCGATCACCGACTCCAGGTCGGTGTCGTCGAGGAAGCGAGCCAGGTCGGGGACCAGCCGCACCGGTTTGAGCACGCGGATCCCGTCCGGTCGGACATCGATGTCGTGTCGCCCGAGCAGGGTCGTGCGATGGACGACGACGTCGGGAACCTCGATCTTCCGGCGGAGCGACATGCAGTGCACCGGTCCGTCGGGCATGCGCCGCAGACCGAGCAGGCGACCGGCGGACGGCCCGCTCACGACCAGACCCGGGTGGGCGAGGCATGCCAGCAGGCACTGTTGTTCGAACGTGATCGGATGGCTGGCGAGCCGGTCGACACCGGGCGCGGCCCGGACCAACAGACCGTCGTCGATCAACCGCTGGCGGCGGTGTCGGCCGACGTCGTTGGCCGCTTGGACCTCGCGGGTCACGAGGCCGTGATGGGAGCGCGCGAACGCGATCACCGAGATGGGCAGGGTGGGCATGACATCTCCCCGTGGCAGGTAGAGCACGATTCGGGGGAGGTCGGCACACCGAGCGTACCGGCGGTCGTGACCGGTGCCACACCCGCTCCCGTCCTGTCTGCACCAGCAGCTGAGCGACACAGAGTCGCTCGCTGCCTGTGATGGCGGCACGCAGCGACACAGAGCCCGTGGGCGGTCGGTGAGTTCGGGTCCGGATCAGCAGTTGAGCGACACAGAGTCGCTGGCTGCCGGCCCTGCCGGCGCCGGGCGACACAGAGTCGGTGGGCGGTCGGGGGTGGCACGGGGGTGAAACGGGGGTGGCCCGTGGGTGGCACGGGGGGTGTGTGAACGGGGTGTGACGGCTGGGGGCGCGTGTGCCGCGGAGTGGGTTGACGTTTCGTACACTGCGCTGCGCATGGCCGTGGTGGTCCCGATGTCGTTGCGCGAGGCGGTCGACGCCCTGGCCGCGAACCCCGGCGCGCTCGTGCTCGCGGGCGGCACCGACGCGATGGTCGAGATCAACGACGGCCACCGACGGGTCGGCCACGCCGGGAGTCCCGAGGTGGTCGTGGCCGTCGACCGGGTCGCCGAGCTGCGCTCGTGGACGCTCGACCCCGGGGGCAGTCGGCTGACGATCGGTGCCGGGGTGACCTACACCGAGCTGATGGAGGAGCCGCTGGCGTCGTTCGTCCCCGCGCTCGCCGAGGCGTCGCGTACGGTCGGGTCGCCGCAGATCCGCAACGCCGGCACGCTCGGCGGGAATCTGGGCACGTGCTCGCCGGCGGGCGACGGGCTGCCGGTGCTGTCGGCCCTCGACGCCGAGGTCCACCTCGCCGGCGCCACCGGCACCCGCACGGTGTCGGTGCACGACTTCATGGTCGGTGTGAAGCAGACCGTGCTCGCTCCCGGCGAGATCATCACGGCCGTGACGGTCCCGTTGCTGGACGGTTGGCAGGGCTATTCGAAGGTCGGCGTCCGCAACGCGATGGTGATCGCCACGGCGAGCGCGTGCCTCGCGGTCGACCAGCCGACCCGGTCGGTCCGGATCGCCCTCGGCTCGGTCGCACCCACGATCGTGCGCGCCCCCGAGGCCGAGTCGTTCGCCGCCGGGCACGTCGACTGGGGCGCCGGCCACGTCGACCCCGCCACGGCGGGGGAGTTCGGCCGACTCGCTGCCGCCGCCGCTCGCCCCATCGACGACCACCGTTCGTCGGCCGCCTATCGACGCCACGCGATCGACGTGATGGCCCGCCGACTGTTGGAGCGAGCGTTCCGAGGGGCGGACCCGACATGAACGAGCACTACGTCTTGCACGTCAACGGGCGGGACCACGAGGTCACCGATGCCTGGCTCGGCGAGAGCCTCCTCGACGTGCTGCGCGAGCGTCTCGGACTGCTGGCCGCCAAGGGTGCCTGCGAGCAGGGCGAGTGCGGGTCGTGCAGCGTCCTCGTCGACGGCGACCTGGTGTGCTCGTGCCTGGTGCTCGGCGCCGCGGCGGTCGGTCGGGCCATCACCACGGTGGAGGGACTCACCGAGCGCGGCACGCTGACCGACGTCCAGCGTGCCTATCTCGAGGCCGGTGCCGTCCAGTGCGGGTTCTGCACGCCGGGCCTGATCATGGCGACGCACGACCTGCTCGACCGCGTCCCCGAGCCGACCGAGATGGAGATCCGCGAGGAGCTCGCCGGCAACGTGTGCCGGTGCACCGGCTACGGGCGGATCATCGACGCCGTGCAGCAGGTGGCGGTCGCCCGCCGGACGGGAGCGGGGCCGGCGTGAGCATCGTGGAGACGCCCCGTGTCACACGCACCGAGGCACCCGTGCGCGACGGTGTGATCGGCCGGTCACCGCTGCGGCCCGACGGCATCGCCAAGGTCGACGGCAGCTTCCAGTTCTCGTCCGACCTGCACGCCGAGGGCGCGGCGTGGGGCGCGACGCTGCGCTCTCCGCACCCGCACGCCCGGATCGTCTCGATCGACGTGTCGAAGGCGTGGAAGATCGACGGTGTCGACGCCGTCATCACGGCGGCCGACGTACCGGGGAAGGCCACCTACGGCCTGATCGCCCACGACCAACCGGTGTTCGCGAGCGACGTGGTCCGCTACGTCGGCGAGCCCGTCGCCGCCGTCGCCGCCGACCATCCCGAGACCTGTCGTCGGGCGCTCGAGGCCATCGACGTCGTCTACGACGAGCTCGAGCCGCTGCTCGACCCCGAGGCCGCGATCGCAGGAACCCATCCGCCGATCCATCCCGACGGCAACGTCGTGCGCCACCAGCGCATCGTCCGGGGTGACCCCGACGCCACCGGCGAGGTCGTGGTCGAGGGCACCTACGAGATCGGCATGCAGGACCAGGCCTTCCTCGGGCTCGAGGCCGCCCTCGCCATCCCCGACAGCGGCGGTGGCGGCGTCGAGCTGCACATCGCGACCCAGTGGTTGCACGAGGACCGCGGGCAGATCGCGGCGTGCCTCGGCTTGCCCGAGGACCAGGTCCGGTTGGTGCTCGGCGGGGTGGGTGGTGCGTTCGGGGCACGCGAGGACATCTCGCTGCAGGTGCACACGTGCCTGCTGGCGCTGCGGCTCGGCAAGCCCGTCCGCATGGCCTACGACCGCGCCGAGAGCTTCCTCGGCCACGTCCACCGGCACCCGGCAACGATCTGGATGCGGCACCACGCCACGGCCGACGGCGAGATCGTCAAGATCGAGGCCCGTTTCGTGCTCGACGGCGGCGCCTACGCCTCGACCTCGTCGGCCGTGCTGCTGAACGCCGTCACCCACACCCAGGGTCCGTACAGATGCCCGAACGCCGTCGTCGACGGCTGGGCGGTCCGTACCAACCACCTGCCGTGCGGCGCGATGCGCGGGTTCGGCGTGGTGCAGGCGTGCTTCGCCCACGAGAGCCAGATGGACCGCCTCGCCGAGGCGTGCGGTCGCGACCCCGTCGAGATCCGGCTGCGCAACGTGATGCGGACGGGCGACCCGCTCATCACCGGTCAGGTCGTCGAGAGCGTGGCGCCCGTCGAGCGGTGCATCCGCGAGACCGCCGCACTGCCGTTGCCCGACGAGCCGATCGGTGGTCGCGACGCCGACCCGATGCGACTCCCCGGCGGTGCCGGCCGCACGGCCGACGTCGGGCACGTCCGGCGCGGGATCGGCTGGGGTGTGTCGATCAAGAACCTGATGTACTCCGAGGGCTTCGACGACTACTCGACGGCGCGTTGCCGCCTCGCCGACGGACGGGTCACGCTCAAGTTCGCCACCGCCGAGGTCGGCCAGGGCTTCGTCACGATCGCCGGCCAGATCGCCCGCACGATCCTCGGCGTCGACGACGTCGACCTCGCCCGGATCGACACCGGCGTCGGCTCGGCGGGATCCACCTCCGCATCGCGGCAGACCTGGATGAGCGGCGGCGCCGTGGACGCCGCGTGTCGGCAGGTGCGCGAGCGGTTGTTCGAGCACGTCGCGGACCTCCACGGGCTCGACCCGCTCCAGTTGGAGATCGACGGGACCGACGTCGTCGACACGCTCGGCGACCTCCGAGTGCCCGTGGCGGCGGCGACCGCCGGCCAGGTGTTCGACGAGACCGTCGAGTACCGGCACCGGCCTACGGTCGACCTCGACGAGAACGGACAGGGCGACTGCCACGTGGCGTTCGCGTTCGTCGCCCACCGGGCCGTGGTGGACGTCGACCCCGAGCTCGGCCTCGTGAAGGTGGTCCAGATCGCGACCGCCCAGGACGTCGGGCGGGCGCTCAACCCGCTGTCGGTGATCGGCCAGATCGAGGGTGGCATCGCGCAGGGTCTCGGCCTGGCCGTGATGGAGGAGATCGTCCAGGTCGACGGCCGGATCCGCAACGCCAACTTCACCGACTACCTGCTGCCGACGATGCTCGACATGCCACCGGTCGTGGCGACCCTCGTCGAGGAGCCCGACCCGCAGGCGCCGCTCGGTGCGAAGGGGGTCGGCGAGCCTCCGTGCATCTCGTCGACGCCCGCGATCGTCGCCGCCATCCGTGACGCGCTCCGGGACGACGCGGGGCGGGCCCGGCCGCTCGTGCGGGTGCCGGTCCGCCCCCAGGACATCGCCCTCTCGGGCACGGCGTCACCGGACGGATAGTGCCAGGCCGATAGTGTCGGCGCACGTGACCGAGCAGCGCGAGATCATGACCTGGGAGATCTTCGGAACCGCGTCGCGCGACCTCGCGCGGGCGATCGCCGACGACGGCTACGAACCCGACATGATCCTGTCGATCGCCCGTGGCGGGCTGCTGATCGGCGGCGCCCTCGGCTACGCCCTCTCGGTCAAGAACACCTACACGATGAACGTCGAGTTCTACACCGGCGTCGACGAGCGGCTCGAGGTGCCGCGCATCCTGCCGCCGGCACCCGACTTCGTCGACCTGCACGACGCCCGCATCCTGATCGCCGACGACGTCGCCGACACCGGGCACACGCTGCAGAGCGTGCAGCAGTTCTGCGAGGGCAAGGTCGGCGAGGTCCGCACCGCGGTGCTGTACGAGAAGTCGCACTCGGTCGTGCGCTGCGACTACGTCTGGCGGCGCACCGACCTGTGGATCAACTTCCCGTGGAGCGACCAGCCCCCCGTGACCCAGCGGGACTGGGCCGTCCGCGACGCCTGAGACCTCCGGTCAGGCCCGGCGGGCTGCGCCGAGGCGCTCCTGCAGCCGGGCCGGGGGTACCACGCCGAGCAGACGCCCGTCGTCCCAGACGGTGACGACGGGCTTGGCCGGGTTGACCCGCGACAACACGTTCGACAGGTCCTCGTCGGGTGCCGCCCGGGCGAGCCGGTCGAACGGGATCATCAGCTGGGTCAGCATCACCCATGGACGTTGCTCGGCCGGGATCGCCCACAGCTGGTCCTCGAGC
>SKSP01000476.1 GCA_007122945.1 Ilumatobacteraceae bacterium
GGGCGGGGAGCATCAGCAGCGGCCACTGCAGCCACACGGCGGCCGCGATCGCGAAGATCGACGCGGCGCCCGTGGAGACCAGGAAGAACGTCACCTTGCGCACGTTCTCGAAGGTGATGCGACCCTCCTCGACCGCGGCCGCGATGCTGACGAAGTTGTCGTCGGTGAGGACCATGTCGGAGGCCTCCCGGGCGACGTCGGTGCCGTCCCGGCCCATCGCGATGCCGATCGCGGCCGCCTTGAGCGCGGGTGCATCGTTCACGCCGTCGCCGGTCACCGCCACGACGTGACCGACGTCGCGCAGCGCGTGGACGATCCGCAGCTTCTCCTCGGGAGCGACGCGGGCGAACACCCGCACCCGCTGCACGGCCTCGCGGAGGGCGTCGTCGTCCATGTCGTCGAGATCGGCGCCGGTCAGCACCTCGGCGTCGTCGGCGGCGATCCCGAGGTCCCGGGCGATGGCCCGGGCCGTGACCGCGTGGTCGCCGGTGATCATCACGACCGTGATGCCGGCCCGCGAACACGTGGCGATCGACTCGCGCACACCGTCGCGCGGGGGGTCCAACATGCCCTGCAGCCCCTGCAGCACGAGTCCGTCCGGGTCGTCGATCTCGTCGGCGTCGGCCACGTCGGGCGGGACCGTGCCGCTCGCCATCGCGAGCACCCGCAACCCCTCGGCGGCCAGATCGTGGGCGGCGTCGCGCACGACGTCGGGGTCGATCTCGACCGGGCCGTCCGGTGTGGCGACATGGGTGCACATGGCGAGCACCCGCTCGGGTGCGCCCTTGACGAAGATCCGGTGCTCGTCGTCGACCTCGCTCACGGCGGCGGCGTAGCGCCGTTCCGACTCGAACGGGATCTCCGCCACGACGGGCCACCGCTCACGGACGGCGAGCGGGTCGACGCCGGCACCCAACGCCGCGACGAGGAGCGCGACCTCGGTCGGATCGCCGGTCGCACCCTGCTCGCCGTCGACCGTCGTCGTGACCGCTTCGTTCGCCAGGATCCCCGCCGTGATCGTCCCGGCGAGCGCGTCGTCGTCGCCGGGGTCGACGGTCACCGGGTCGGCGTCGTCCGGGTCGCCCGCCGACCGGAAGCCGGCCCGTGGGTCGGCCCCGGCCAGCTCGAAGCGCCCGGCGTGGGTCCAGATCGAGCGGACGGTCATCCGGTTCTCGGTCAAGGTCCCCGTCTTGTCGGATCCGATGACGGTGGTGCTCCCCAAGGTCTCGACCGCCGGCAGCCGCCGGATGATCGCGTTCCGGCGGGCCATCCGGCGCACGCCGATCGCGAGGGTGATCGTGAACACGACCGGGAGCCCCTCGGGGATCGCAGCCACGGCGAGCGCGACTGCGGTGAGGAACATCTCCTGGACGTCGCCACCGAGCGCCACACCGGACGCGAACACGACGAAGGACGACGCCGCGACGATCACTCCGATCAGGTGGGCGAACCGCGTCATGCGCTGTTGGAGCGGGGTCTCCAGATCCTCCTCGGTCCGGATCATCCCGGCGATCGCGCCGAGCTCGGTGGCGTCGCCGGTCGCCACGACGACCCCTCGACCACGGCCGCTCGTGACGATGGCACCCGAGTAGGCCATGTCGGGCCGGTCGGCGAGCGAGGCGTGCGCGTCGACCGGCCGGGCATGCTTGCTCACCGGAACGGACTCGCCGGTCAACAGCGACTCGTCGACGCGCAGCGAGGTCGTCGACACCAGCCGCACGTCGGCGGGCACACGGCTCCCCGGGTCCAGCAACACGACGTCGCCGGGCACCAGGTCGCGACTGTCGATCTCCTCCTCGGCCCCGTCACGCACGACCCGGGCGTGCGGCACCACGAGGCTCATCAGCGAACGCACGGCGCTCTCGGCCTTGCGCTCCTGGGTGAACCCGATCACGGCGTTCAGCACCAGCACGGCGGCGATGACCGCCGAGTCGATGTACTCCTGGAGCAGGATCGTGACGACCGCCGCCGCCAGGAGGATGTAGATCAGCGGGCTCGTGAACTGCCGCAGGAACACGACCAGCGGCGGGGTCGGCGGATCCTCGGCGAGCTCGTTGCGACCGTGCTCGTCGAGTCGCCGGACGACGTCGTCCGACGTCAGGCCGCGTTCGAAGTCGGTCGCCAGCGCGGCGGCGACGTCGTCGACGTCGGTCGCGTGCCAGACGGTCGCGCCGACGGCTGTTTCAGTCATCGGCGTTGGCCGGCGGCGGCAGCTCCTGATCGGTGGCGAGGGCGGGAGTCGTCGGGACGGCCCCACCGGCCATGCTCTGGGCGAACCGGAGCAGCTCGACGGGCACCGGGAAGATGAGTGTCGAGTTCTTCTCGGCCGAGACCTCGCTCATGGTCGACAGCAGGCGCAGCTGCATCGACGCCGGGTTCTTCTCGAGCGTCTCGGCGGCCTCGCGCAGCGAGGCGGCCGCCTCGAGCTCGCCCCGGGCGTGGATGACCTTCGCCCGCCGGTCGCGCTCGGCCTCGGCCTGGCGGCCCATCGCCCGCCGCATCCCCTCGGGCAGCTCGACGTCCTTGACCTCGACGAGGGTCACCTTCACGCCCCACGGGTCGGTCACCCCGTCGATGATCTGCTGCAGCTGGGCGTTGATGTCGTCGCGGTTGATCAGCAGGTCGTCGAGCTCGACCTGGCCCAGGATGCTGCGAAGGGTGGTCTGGGCGATCTGCGAGGTCGCGACGAGGTAGTTCTGCACCGCGACGACCGCTCGCACCGGGTCGACCACGTTGAAGTACGTCACCGCGTTGACCCGCAGCGTCACGTTGTCCTTGGTGATGACGTCCTGGGGCGGGATGTCGGCCGTGACCGTCTGGAGGTTGACCTTCACCATCTTGTCGATGATCGGGATGATGAAGAACAGCCCGGGCCCCTTGGCGCCGATCACCCGACCGAGCCGGAAGATCACGCCCCGCTCGTACTCGTTGACGATCTTGATCGCCGCGACCAGCAGCAACACGACGACGAGGACAGCGGCGCCGATGCCGTACAGGAGTGCTTCGTTCATGAGGCTCCTTCGGGTTGCCCGCCGGCCGGTGGGGCGACGGGTGGGGTGACGGGTGGGGTGATCGGTGGTTCGAACGATGGCGGGCTCGTCGGGTCCGCCGACGCGGCGGGGGCGACGACGAGCGCGAGGCCCTCGACGTCGACGACCTCCACCTCGGCACCGTCGACGAGGACCGTACCCTGGTCACGCGGCCGCACGCTCCACCAGGCGCCCTCGACGAAGACCTGTGGTCGGCCGTGGACCGACCGCACCGTGAGCGTTCGGCCGATGAACAACCCGGCACCCGTCGTGGTCGACGGCGCCGTGCGGGCACGCATCGCGAAGCGGCCGGCGATCACGACGAAGAGGGCCACGACGATCGCGGCCGGCAGCACGACGGCGAGGCTGATCTGCAGGCCCGGTGCATCGTCGAAGAGGAAGATCCCGCTCAGCACGAGCGCGAAGGCACCGCCGGCCGCCGCCAGGCCGAGGCCGGGCGCGAACACCTCGGCGACGAAGAGCGCAGCGGCGAGCAGCAGGAACATCACACCGACCAGGTTGACCGAGAGGACGGCGAGACCGAACAGTCCGAGCGTGACGAACGTGAGGCCGAGCACCGCCCCGACGCCGATGCCCGGCGACGCGAGTTCGTAGATCAGCCCGAGCGTCCCGATCGACAACAACAAGAACGCGATGTTGGGGTCGGCGAGCACCTGCTGGATCGAGCGGAACAGACCCATCTCGTGCTCGTCGACCACGGCATCGGCGGTCCGCAGCGTCACCTCGCGGTCGGTCGGGCCGACCGTGACGGTCGTGCCGTCGATGGCGACGAGCAGGTCCGCGGTCGAACTCGCCACCGCGTCGATCACCCCCAGCTCGAGCGCCTCGGTCGCCCCTGCGGACCGTGCGTCGCGCACGGTGTCGGCGATGAACTCGCGATCGCGGTCGCGGGCGTCCGCGATCGCCTCGGCGTAGGCCACCGCGTCGTTGATCACCTTGGCGTCGAGGTCGCCGCCGTCGCCGCCGACCGGGGTCGCCGCGCCGATGGACGTGCCCGGCGCCATCGCTGCCACGTGGGCGGCGAACGTGATGATCGCGCCGGCCGAGGCACCCCGCGCACCGGAGGGGGCGATGTGCACGATCACCGGGACCTCGGCGGCGAAGATGTGCTGGACGATGTCGCGCATCGACGTGTCGAGCCCACCCGGCGTGTCGAGGCGGACGAGGTAGGCGTCGTACCCCTCCCGCTCGGCGCGCCGCATCCCGTCGCCGAGGTGCCCGGCCACGACCGGCGTGATCGGCGCCTTGATCGTCGCCTGCAGCACCCGCGCCGTCGCCGTGGCCGGGTCGGCCTGCGTGGGGCCGTCGCCGGCGGAGCTCGGGCTCGCCAGGGCGACGACGCCGACGACGGCCACGATGAACGACCACGCCCATCGCCGACGTCGGGTGGTGTCGGATCGTGGCATCGGCGACATGGTGTGCGTTCCGGTCTCGCGACCGGACGACCGCAGGGACGTCCGGCCTCGGCGCCCAATCTACCGGCGCAGCTCCACCGCCGGGCCCGGCTGCCGCGGTTTCGGCCGGCACGACGTCGGGCACACTGGTCGTGTCCAGATGTCGCAGCCCGCACCCACCCTCCAGCCCCGGACGACCCGGCGCGCGGCCGCGCGCCCCGGCGTCGGCCTCCTGACGCTCGTCGCCCTGGGGATGACCGCCCTGGTGATGGGTATGGGCCTGGTGATGGGTATGGGGCTGCTCGGCGCTTCGGGAGCGCCGGCAGCCGCGGCGCCGCTGCCGGGCCCCGGAGCGGTGTTCCCCGCCACCACCGACGACGATCCGCCCGAGCCCGCACCGGAACCCGAGCCCGAGGCACCGGCGGACGACCCCGGTGAGCCGGTGCCCGCCGACGAGACCGATCCCGCCGACGAACCCGATCCCGCCGACGAGACCGATCCCGCCGACGAGACCGACGAGCCGGACGAACCGACGCCCGGCTTCCCGACCGGACCGCCGCCGGGGTTCACCGACGACCAGTTCCGCCGGTTCGTCAACGTCGTCCAAGCGTGCGGGTTCGACGCCGGGTGGGTGTGCGATTCGGTGTTCGGACTGACCGGCAACCAGACGCTCGCGGAATCCGCCCAGTGGGTCTACGACGTCCCGCTCCGACTGGCCGTCATCTTCCTCGTCGCGTTCGGCGCCAATCGGCTGGTCCGGCGCGGCATCGGTCGCTACGCATCCCGGGTGCGCGTCCGCTCGGCGGCGGAGCGCGATGTCGACCCCGACACGATCAAGCGAGACGAGCTCCGGGTCACCACGGCCACGTCCGCGATCGGTGGTGCCGCCACGGTCGTGATCGTGGTCCTCGCCGCCCTGATCGCGCTCGGTGAGCTCGGGGTCACGCTCGGCCCCCTCCTGGCCGGCGCCGGCATCGCCGGCATCGCCCTCGGCTTCGGGGCCCAGAACCTGGTCCGCGACGTGCTCGCCGGCCTGTTCGTGGTGTTCGAGGACCACTACGGCGTCGGCGACATCATCGACGCCGGGCGGGCGACGGGCACCGTCGAGGAGGTCACGCTGCGCATCACGAAGGTGCGCGACATCGAGGGCACGCTCTGGTTCGTCCCGAACGGCATCATCGAAGGGGTCGGCAACCGGACCCAGCTGTGGGCCCGGGCGATCATCGACTTCGACATCGACTACCGGGCCGACCACGAGCGGGCCGGCGAGATCATCAAGGAGACGGCCGACCGGGTCTGGCGCGACGGCGACGCCCCGGTGCGGATCCTGGAGGAACCCGCGCTCTGGGGCGTCGAGAGCCTGGGTGACTCCTCCGTCGTGATCCGCCTCGCGGTCAAGTGCGCGCCCGCCGAGCAGTGGAAGCTGGCGCGCCTGCTGCGCGGCCAGGTCAAGAACGCGCTCGACGCGGAGGGCATCGAGATCCCGTTCCCGCAGCACACCGTCTGGGTGCACGGCGTTCCCGAGGGCGACGCGTCGGCCAGGTCGACGTTGGCGGTCGCCGGGGCCGCCGGCGCGGTGGGGGACGTCCCGGCCGACGACGCGACCGGGTGACGCGACCGGGTGACGCGACCGGGTGA
>SKSP01000180.1 GCA_007122945.1 Ilumatobacteraceae bacterium
CCGGCCCACATGAGCTGTCGTGCGAAGATCCGGTACGGGGAGTTGCCCTGCCCGACCTCGTTGGCGGCCGAGGCGGACAGGACCATCACCAGCCCGAGCATCACGAACACGGCCACCACGGTGGCGATCACGTAGTACGCGATGGGCGCCGGTCCGGCGGGTGTCGCGCTCGACGACGCGGCGCGCGCCCGGCGCCGGCCGTGTCCGGCGGGTTCGTGTCCGGCGAGTCCGGCCGGCACCAGTTGGAGGCGCTGGCGCGCCGCGTGCCGCCGTTCGGCCAGGGTGCTCGTCATGACGTCTCCTCTCGCTCGGATCCGGGTCGGACGCGTTCGTGGACGGCAGCGGCGAAGGCATCGCCGCGTGCGGCGTAGCCGCCGACCGGGTACCAGTCCCAGCTCGCGCAGCCGGGCGACAGCAGCACGGTGTCGCCGGGTCGCGCCACCCGCGCCGCCTGTTCGACGGCGTCGGCCATCGAGCAGGCGAGGACCACCGGTCGGACACCGTCGAACACCTCGGCGACCGCCGGCGCCGCATCGCCGATCGCGACGACCGCTCGGATGCGGTCGCGATGGGCGGCGAGCGGAGCGAGGTCGAGGCCCTTGTTATGGCCGCCGGCGATCAGCACGACCGGATCGAACGAGCGCACGGCGACCGCTGCGGCGTGCGGAGTGGTCGCCTTGGAGTCGTCCACGTAGCGCACGCCGTCGACGACCGCCACTTCGGTGATGCGGTGCGGTGGCCCCGTGAAGCGCTCCAGGGCGTCCGCCACGTCGTGGCGTGTGGCCAGACCGGTCTCGAGCACGGCGGCGGCGCCCGCCAGGGCGTTCGTGATGTCGTGGGGCAGTGCCCGGCGCATCGCCGCGAGGGGCGCGATCGGACCGTCCGGTCCGGAGAGCCAGCCGTCGCGCACCGAGTAGTCGGCGTCGGCCCTGGCGAACGATCGGCGACGGGCGGGCGCGGTGGCGAGGTGCCGGACGACGACGGGGTCCTCGGCGAAGCCGATCGCCACGTCGTCGGCGCGCTGGAGCTCGAAGATGCGTGCCTTGGCGGCCTCGTAGGTGGCCATCGAGCGGTGCCAGTCGAGATGGTCCTCGGCCAGGTTGAGCCAGATCGCGGCCTCGGCGCGGAAGCGTTCGGTCCACGCCAGCCGGAAGCTCGTGCACTCGACGACGAAGGCGTCGACCTGCGTCTCGATCGCATCGACGAGCGGGACCTCGGTGTTGCCGGCCGCGACGGTCCGGTGACCTGCCGCGGTGAGCATCGCCGCGACGAGCAGCGTGGTCGTCGTCTTGCCGTCGGTGCCGGTGACAGCGATCATCGGGCGCGGACCGCCCGGGCGCTCCTGCTCCCAGCGATGGGCGAGCTCGATCTCGCTGGCGAGCGGGACCCCCTGCCGCCGGGCCGCCTCGACCACCGGGTGCCACTCGGGCACCCCGGGCGACGGCACGACCAGGTCGACGGCGGCGACGAGCGCCTCGGGGTCGCCGGGTGCGCTCACGAGCTCGATGCCGAGCCCGTCGGCGGTCACCCGTAGCCGATCCGCGTCCGGGCCCGTCCGGTCGTCGGCGGCGACGACCTCGACGTCGCGTCGCCGCAGCGCGCGCACCGTCGAGACGCCGGTCACCGCGAGTCCGTACACGAGCGCCCGCATCTCAGAGCCCCGCCGCGATCCGGGTGAAGTCGGAGATGAAGATGCCGAGCGCGCCGGCCACACAGATCGCCGCGATCAGCCAGAACCGGATGATCACCGTCGTCTCGGGCCAGCCCAACAGCTCGAAGTGGTGGTGGATCGGTGACATGCGGAACAGGCGACGCTTCCGACCAGAGGCCTTGAAGACACCCATCTGGACGGCAACCGATCCGGCCTCCATCACGTTGATGGCACAGATCAGGATCAACAGGAGATGGGTGTTGAGGGTCAGCGCCAGGAACGCCAGGGCGGCACCGATCGCGAGCGCGCCGACGTCACCCATGAAGATCCGGGCCGGAGCGGCGTTCCACCACAGGAAGCCGAGGCAGGCACCCGCCCAGGATGCGGCGAACACGCCCATGTCGAGGGGGTTCACGACGGACGGATAGATCTCCGGGTTGCGGAAGACCCAGTAGGCGATGATCGTGAACGCGCCGAACCCCATCAACGCGGACCCGCCGGCCAACCCGTCGAGACCGTCGGTGACGTTCACCGCATTGGTGGTCGCCCAGATGATGAACCCCGCCCAGATCACCCAGGCCCCCGTCGGGATCTCGAACGCCAGGCCCTGGGCGCGGGTGACCGAGATCGTCTCGGAGATCCCCGTCGCGCTGACGAGCCACCACGCCAACGCGAAGCTCATCAGCATCGTGACGTAGTTCTTCTGCTTCCAGAAGATGCCCCGGTTGTGCCGCTTCTTGACCTTGATGTAGTCGTCGAGGAACCCCATGAACGCCATCGCCAACACGCCGATCCAGACGATCAGCGCCTGGTCCGAGAACGGCAGCCCGGGCCGCGCGTGAGCGACGGTCCAACCGATGAACGCAGCGATGACGATCGCGAGACCGCCCATCGTGGGGGTGCCCTGCTTGGTCATGTGGTGCTCGGGGCCGTGGTCCTCACGACCGAGGATCGGCTGGCCCTGCCCGCGGTCCCGGAAGAACACGATCAGGGCGCGGGTCCCGAACAGCGAGACGAGCACGGCGACGCTGCCGGCCAGCATGATGGCGATCACGTGAGGCCCTCCAGGAGCTCCCGTGCGACGACCCGGTCGTCGAACGGGTGGGCCGTGGCACCGATGGTCTGCGTGGTCTCGTGGCCCTTGCCGGCGATGATCACGACGTCACCGCGACGGGCGGCGTGCAGGGCGGTGCCGATCGCGACCCGCCGGTCCTCCTCGACCACGAGGCGGTCACGGTACCGGGCATCGACCCCCGCCAGCACATCGGCGATGATCGCCGCGGGGTCCTCACCGCGCGGGTTGTCGGACGTCACCACCACGGCGTCGGCGCCCGCCGCCGCGGCGGCACCCATCAGACCCCGCTTGTCCCGGTCGCGCTCGCCGCCGCACCCGAACACGACGATCACACGGCCACCGTCCACCAGCCGCCGCGCCGAGGCGAGCACGGTCGCGAGGCCGTCGGGCGTGTGGGCGTAGTCGACGATCACCGAGAACCCGTGGTCGAGCCCGACACCCACCGGCTCGAACCGCCCCGGGACGGGCCGGGCGGCGGCGAGCCCCGCGACGGCAGCGGAGAGGTCGACGTCGAGGGCCGCACAGGTGGTCAGCGCGGCGAGCGAGTTGGCCACGTTGACGTCGCCACCGAGCGGCACCGTGACGTCGTGACCGCGCCACCGGTAGCGATGGCGGTCGGGCCGGACCTCCACGTCGATCGCGTCGACCCGGGAGAAGGTGTGCATCGGGACGCCGCCCACGTCGAGCAGGAGTTGCCCGTGCGCGTCGTCGACGTTCACCACGCCGAGCTCCGTCATCTCGGGCGTGAACAGCCGGGCCTTGGCGCGGAAGTAGTCCTCCATCGACGTGTGCAGATCGAGGTGGTCGCGCCCCAGGTTCGTGAACACGGCTGCACCGAATCGCATGCCGTCGACCCGGTGCAGTGCCAGGGCGTGCGAGGAGACCTCCATCACGACGGTGTCGGTCCCGTTGTCGCGCATGCCCGCCAACGTGCGCTGCAGGTCGGACGCCTCGGGGGTGGTCCGCACACCCGACAGCGTGCCGATCACCGACACCTGCCGGCCGGCACCGCCGAGCGCGGCGCCGAGCAGGTGCGTCGTGGTCGTCTTGCCGTTCGTCCCCGTGACACCGATCGTCGTGAGCGCGGCGGCGGGATGGCCGTGGACGGCGGCGGCCACGTGCCCGTGCGCCCTCCGGACGTCGGCGACCACGATCTGGGGGACGTCGAGGTCGAGCTCGCGCTCGACGAGCAGGGCGGTCGCACCGGAGCGGACCGCATCGGGCGCGAAGCGGTGTCCGTCGGTCTCGGCACCCACCACGCACACGAACAACGCACCTGCACCGGCCTGACGCGAGTCGTGGGTCGTGTCGTCCACCACGGCCTGTGCGGCGTCGGGGTCGTCGCGGACCAGCCGGGCGCCGAGGTCCTCGGGGATCGCCGCGACGAGCCGGTCGAGCCGCACCGGAGCTCGCGTCGGCATCAGCGCTCCCCGCACCCGACCGCACCGGCGGGCGGCTGGATCCCCCGTTCGTGCACGATCGCGGGTGCCACGCTCGCGAAGACCGGGCCGGCGGCCGTGCCGCCGAACCGGTCGACGCTGCCGGCGGGCGGTTCGTCGACGGAGATCAGGATCGTGACCTGGGGATCCTCGGCCGGGAAGAAGCCGACGAAGCTGGAGTGGTAGACGCGACGGCCCTGCGCGTCGAGGTAGGTGCCGTCCGCCTGGGCCTTCAACCCGGTCCCGGTCTTGCCCGCGACGTTGAAGCCGTCGATCATCGCGTGGCGGCCGGTGCCGCTGCACACCGACTCGGCGAGCATGCGCTGCATCGACGCGGCGGTCTCCGGCGTGACCACCGAGTGGGTGGCCGACGGTGGCTTCTCGGAGACATCGCCGGTCGGGCCGACGGTCGCGCGCACCAGCTTGGGCGCCACGTAGATGCCGTCGTTGGCGATCACGTTGACGGCGGTGGCGAGCTGGATCGACGTGCTGGAGAACCCCTGGCCGTAGCTCACGGTGACCCGCTCGGAGCCCCACAGGTCGGTCCAGTGCTTGAGGATCCCCGGTGACTCGCCCGGGAAGTCGAGCGCGGTCGGTTCCCCGAGCCCGAACGCCCGCATGTACTCCCAGTGCCGCTCGCGACCGATCCGCTCCCAGATCTTGATCGTGCCGATGTTCGAGGAGGTCACGAGGATGTCCTCGACGGTCATCCACTCCTCGGGGTGCTGCCAGGCGTCGGAGAGCAGGTCGTCGTAGTACTGCTCGCGCCACGGCACGTCGAACCCGCTGGACGGGGTGACCGCGCCCTCGTTGAGCGCCGCCGCGACGGTGATCACCTTGGCCACCGACCCCGGTTCGTCGGCGTCGACCGCGGCGAAGTTCCCCGAGGTGACCGCGACCTCGCCGGTCGTGGGGTCGCGACGTACCGAGGCCATCGCCAGGAGCTCGCCGGTCGGCGGGTCCATCACGATGCAGGTCGCGCCGCGCGCCCCGATCTCGTCGACGCGCCGGATCAGCGCCTCCTCGCACGCGAACTGGATCGACCGGTCGAGGGTGAGCACGAGGTCGTCGCCGGGGACGGGGCGCACGGCGACCGTCTCGGTGCCGGGGATCGACCGGTTGCCGGGTGCGACCTCCCGGGTCATCTCGCCCGCCGAACCGGTCAGCAACTCGTCGAACTGCAGCTCGAGCCCGGCGATCCCCTGGCCGTCGATGTCGGTCCGTCCGATCACGCTGCGCCCGGTGCTCCCACCGGGCAGGATGCGCCGGTCCTCCCGGACGACGTCGACGCCCTCGAGGCGCATGGAGCGGATCTGCTCACCGAGTGCGTCGTCGACCTGGCGGGCCACGTACACGAAACCGCGCTCACCCTCCACCAGATCGCGCAGGAGCGACTCGTAGCGCGCATCGTCGAGGTCGAGCACGGCGCGGAGCATGTTCGCCGTCGCGACCGGTTCCTCCACGAGGCGAGGGTTCACGCTGATGGTGCTGGCGGGCACCGACATGGCGAGCTCGTCGCCGTTGCGGTCGAAGATCGAACCCCGGCTGGCCGGGATGGTGGTGGTGCGGGTCCACTGGCGGGCGCCCTCGACGCGCAGTGCCTCGGCCTGCGTCGTCTGGATGCTGCCGACGCGGACGAGCACGGCGACCATCGACACGACCATGACGAGGAGGACGGCGATCAACCGTCGCCGGGGTTGACCGGCGTGAAAACGACCCGGGGTGCTGGTCCGTCGGCGCGTGACCACCCGTCGTCGCGACGCCGCGCCGGACGTGGGTGGATGGACGCGGCGGCGCGTCGCCGGACGCGAGGTCCGGCGCGACGCCTCACGCGTCGCCTGCTGCGCGGGGCGACGGGCATGGGAACGTCGCGCGGCCGGGGGGCG